>JAGMEL010000036.1 GCA_023128195.1 Caldifarciminota bacterium
GCGATCGCAACAGGCATGGCTGCAAAGAAAATTTGTAGACCCTGGGACATGGTTAAGGAAACGACTTCGCCGCCAAATATGCCAATTTTCATCATGACCATAAATGCACCAATAAAACCATAAACACCCTGGGTTCCGGGTAAAGCAACAAGGATCAACAAGCTGCCAAATTTTTCCGGGTCTTCACTCAATACACCATTTGCTGCCTGAGCAGCATAACCAATACCTATTGCTGAACCAATTCCACCAAGTATTGCAGCGAGTGCTCCACCTGCAATTGCAATAGCTAAACCTAAAGACTCCATTTTGCCTCCTTAGAATTTATAATTAATTGGATTGACCGCACTTGTGCGGTCAATGACACCACAAGTGGTGTCATTCCCTTTACATACCATCTTCCCTCTAGCATCCAATATTTTATCATATCCCCTCTACTCAATTTCAACATATTTAGTTTCAAAACCAAATGGTTTAAATGGTTTACCTCCACCTGCATAAAATCTTCCAAAGAACTCAATATAATGTAATCGCATTGTATGAATAAAACCACCTAATGCATTTATTGCAATATTGAAAAGATGGCTGGGTATAAGAATTAATATAGCCAGCGCTACACCAACTACCGGAACCTCAATCATCATCCAGGCAATTTTATTTATTGCTATGGCAATGACGCCCGTAACCATACCCAAAGCCATTAATCTGACATATGAAAGGACTACGCCAAGATAACCTGATATTCCATAAAAATTATACAAACCCCATGCCAACTTGCCTAAAACTTTTTTTGCTTCATTGAGTCTTGTAAACTCAAAAATGAGTAAGGGGATTATAAAATAATAGATTTCCTTGGGAATTTGAATCTGGTAATCTATTTTGAAGACCATCGCTAAACCTGGTTTTGTAAGTCCCACCCATAAGAGAAAAACGATAACAGCCCATATACCCTGGTCTAAAAGTTGTGGTTTACCTTCAGGATGTGAGGCTACGATTATTCCGGTTATACATAACCACATCAATATTTCTAAAATCATCTTTCCTGGTATTGAAGAGCTGAAAGCCGTAAAGTAGAGAATAATTGATGGTAGTAGAATAAACCAGGTGAGATTTGCAAATATTGCCTGGCCATATTCTTTATTTTTCATTGAATCAACAACCTCAATACCAATGCCGAGCAGCATATGTATAAAGCCTAATCCCAATGCAATTCCAATGAATATCATAGGATTGGTAAGCGGATCAAAAAGTATAAGGGATCTCCTGAATTGTACTAAAGGCTCAAAACCAATAAGTTCGAACAGATCGCCTGCCCAACCACCAACCATAGCACCGGTGAATATAGTCAATATCCCTCCCATAAGAATTATCCATATGAGGCTTCTGTCACCAGCGACCTTTTTCAAAAGATACATCGAAAAAAGGATCAAAAATATTCCGTAGATTGCATCTGTAATACACAGGGCAAAGAACAATGGAAAAAATATTGCAACAAATGGTGTCGGATCAAATTCTTTTGGATCGGGCATACTATAAAGTTTTATTAGTGTTTCATATGGTCGGCTCCATTTTGGATTGGTTAGTGCAATAGGCGGTTTTTCATCAGGTTCAGGTTCAATTTTGTCATACACTGCAAGCCCAGCTTTTTTAACCAGTACATCCAGACGCTTCAAATTCCTTTTCTTTATCCAACCAATAACATTGGTTGTTCTTGTTGTTTCTGGTAAGGTTCCAGCAATCTCTTCTTTTTTATCTTGATTAGTAATATGGTCGCATGTGACCTCGAGCTTAGAAAGTTCTTTAGATAATTCAGTCTCTTTTTTCTGCAATTCCCCAATCCGATTTTTGGTCTGTTCAACTCTTTGTTTTAACGTGGTAATGGTTTTTGCAGGGATACCTGTCAGATCCTTAAAACCAACAATTTCACATTCATTTTCAATAAGCCTGGAGCGCAATTGCGCGCCCTGTTCTTTTTTGATAAAAAAGATATAATATGATACTGAACCAACAGTGTTAATTGTCTCAAATGAATGCGGGATATCCGCAATCTTTTCCATTATTTCTTCACCAATCTCTTCTGATGGAATGATGCAGGGTATTGCTTCGGTCTGTTTAAACGATTTTAAAAGGTTAATATCGTATTTTATCGGTGTCCACGGTGATAAAATACTAATATCGTCAATAAGACTGCGCAGTAAGACTTCGCTCTGCTCTTTCTCTTTTTTTATCTGCTCGAGTTCGGCAACTGTTTTTTCGTAATTATATGACTGGACAGAATTTTCAAATTCCTTAAAATTTATGGGTTTTTTTATTTTAATGAACGTCTCAAGCAAACCTCGTTTCTTATATCCTGATAGCTGGGTTAATGCATCGTTAATCCTTGTGAGGTTTTCAGAAGAACGAGATGTTGATTCCTTTAATTCCGTGATATGTACCAAACCTTCTTTTTGCAGGTTTTTCAGAAAGTTGTCTTTTATGCTTTTATGAACAACTATATGTATTTTTTCTACAGAGAGGACGGCCATTTAAGAATTATTTCCTGAACTTTTTTTACGGATTTATCTTTATTATTCTTATATGAATTTTTTACTTTAATAATATCTTTTTCATGTTCCTTCTGGAGTTTTTCAATTTCTTTGTCAGCACTTTTCTTTGCCTGAGCCAGTTTTTCCTCTAATAATTTCTCTTTTTCATTATCCAGACCGGCAAATTCTTTCTCACTATTTTCGTGTTCAATATTAACTAGTTTTTGTCCTTGTATTTCTGCTTCTTGCTTCAGTTTTTCAGCCTTTTCTTCGGCTTTTTTAATATCTTCAATCAATTTCATGGTGAATATTGTAGCCAAAAATAATAAAAAGTCAACAGTGACCCGCACACCTACACATAGGTGTGGGGGTCATTACGATCCCGTTTTTATGTGTCTTGTATTACTCTAATTTATACTTTTTTTCTTTAAAAAGTTTTAAGCAAATATCTACTACTTTGGAGTCATAAAGAATACCTTTGTTTTTCAAGATTTCCTCTAATGTTTTATCTAACCCGCGTGCGGATCGGTAAGGGCGATGCGATGCCATAGCCTCAACAACATCAGCTACACCGATAATCCTTGCTTCCAGGAGAATATCCTGCCCCACAAGCCCGTTAGGATACCCAGAACCATCCATTCTTTCGTGATGTTGGAGTACGATTTTGGCAACTGGCAATGGAGATTCAATGGTTTTCAATATGTCGTATCCAACCTGAGAATGAGTCTTAACTATATTCATTTCCACTCTGTTCAGTCGAGAAGGATTGCTGAGAATTTCAGCAGGTATATGGATTTTTCCAATATCATGAAGAGTTCCAGCTACGCGGATTGCTTCGATTTGTTCTTTCGATAGATTCATCTCTCTGGCTATGGCACAGGCTAATCGGGTCACCCGGCGTTGATGTCCAGCCGTATAGGGATCTCTTATTTCAACTACTGATGATAAGGCATTGACTGTTCCTTCTAAGGTTTTTTGTAATTTTTCGAAACTTTGTTTAAGTGCTCCTTGTGCTCGCTCACGTTCAGTAATATCCTGTCCCTGGGCAATAGTAGCGAGTAATGTTTTTCCATCTTCCTCATAAATATTTGCTGAATTCCACAGTGCGACACGTATTTCTCCGTTCTTGCGAAGAATAGGAATCTCCACAGTTTCCCAGTGTTCTCCTGTTGAAGCCCTCTCAATCTTTTGCAGGATATCAGCACATTTTTCTTTTGGGAATAGTACATCTATGGGCTGTTCCATTATTTCTTGTTCTGTCCAGCCACTCAGGTTTTCAAATGCCTTGTTGAAAATAGTTATTCGCTTATCTGGATCCCAGACAATAATAGGAGCATTGGCATATTTGATCAGGTTGTTTAGATAATCCCTGGTTTCTCTCAGTTCACTGGTTTTAATTGCTACTTCCAGCTCCAGGAAATGGGACCAGCGATGAGAGACAAGAAAGAAAAAAGCTCCTCCTATTATCAGCGCCAGGATTACAAAAACTAATGTATAATGTTCAGCCCGTTTAGTTATGTGGATAATCTCTTCTACTTCACTGACCGGAGCACATACAGCCACAGACCAGAGGTTGCCATTAACACGGACCGGCGTATAAGCAATAAGTTTTTCAATTTTCCCTTTTTGTCCCCGGTGCCAGCCAGAAATGTAGTAATCCACTCCTTCTTTTCCTGCTATCATTTGTCTCTGGATCTGTTCAATCATCTCATAGGAAATTTCCGGGTTTTTCTCTGTGCGTATCTCAAATGCATTCTGTCCCATAAATCCATCCTCATGATGTGCAAGGAAAATACTGTCTTCGTTCAATATCCAGGCATAGCCGGTTTTACCTGATACAATAGGAAAGATAATATCCTCTGCAACCGCGTGCGGATCAAATGATCCTACCAAAACCCCCTGAAATCTACCTGATTCTGGTTTATTTGGGTTAATAGGCGTGACAATAATGCCAGTCTTGTTCCCAATGTTTATATATTTTAATTTAGATGTCAGGTAAACCGGGACAGCAATTCTGATTCTTGGCTCACCCTGTTCATTAATAATCAACCCAGAGACGCTGATACGTTTTGTTTCCTTGGATTTTTGGAAAAAAGATTCTTTGCTATAGTCCCTGCCGATCAGTTCTTCTCGCCATCCCTCAAAAGGATAAATTAATTGGAGTCTGCCATTTCTGTCTAATAGCCGTATTGAGGTTCTCAATGGGAGTCCCCAGTATGTATGCTGTATACAACGTAAACATTCAGGGGCCAGCTGTTGAATACTGGGTAATTTTGCCAATGATGACAAGGCAGTGCTCAATTCCTTGAAATAGGCTTCAATGCTGTTGGCAGCTGAACGGGCTAATATCAACTGCTGCTGGTTAAACTGTTCTGTAGCCATCTTTCTTGTCTCTCGATAGGTCTGGCTGCCGAAAAAGATCATAACTAGAACAGCAGTGAGCGTGATAGCTATAATAAGAACCTGCAGCCATATCAATGGTCGTTTTTCTTTATTCTTATTTACGCTTTTTGCGATGTAATCTTTTTTCATCAACAGAAAAGTATAATAATATTACACCTTTTGTCAACCTTTTTGGTAAGATAACAGTGATGGAACATAGATTACACAGATAAAAAATTAAAGAGTTCAAAAAATAGTTTATCAGAACCCTATAGCATTCTGTGTTTATATATTTTTTTCTACAGTAATAGTTTTTGCTCTTCTTTACATTTAGTCAGCATGCCCTTAATTGCCATCTTGAGCCTTTTCTTCCCCTCTAATTCATATATCAAATATTATTGTTGCTTTATAGCATTCCGGGGTTTTGTTCAATTGAAAGTTATGATAAGTAGGATTTTTTATCTCGGTTTTGATTTTATACTTTTTATTGTTAAAAACATCACCGTACAAATGTGCTTTGAGGGATAAATTGTCTATAGAAATTTCGTATTTTTTCGGAATAAAACCGTGTACCGAAAAATTGTAGAGTAATTCGCGACACCAATCAATAAAAAGGTCATCAATTGATTCACTTTCAAATTCAATTTTGATTTCTTTTTTTAATGCTATTTTTCCCGAAACCTGAGTTTCAAATATTGCCTTACTAATATTAATAAATAATTCTTCTAAAGTTTTACCATATACCTCAATCCCTAAATCTGCCGTATGGTCAAAATATTTATATGTGGGTTTCATTCTTTAAGAAAGTTTAGCCAGAAATCGTGCGCTGTCAATGAAACCGATATACTTGGGACAGGCAGGACAGGTTCAACAGACAAAATTAAGCATGGTGATATTGACAGCAATACTTTTTTGGTATATAATACAACGATTATGAATTCAATAAGCAATGAAGAGGCGTACGATAAAAACCTTAGGCGGTTAAAGAACATCGGCGAGAAAAAAGGTTATGTTTTTAACCCTAACCAGGATTGGGTTACGCGGGTTATCAGATTCATGACAAACAATCTAAAGGAATTCGGCAAATATTTTTGCCCGTGTAAACAACACTATCCTATTGATACAAAATTCGATGCTGTGTGCCCTTGTCCCACGCTCGAACAGGAGGTAGCTGATGATGGGTTTTGCCATTGTCGGCTCTTTTGCAGAAAAGGTTTTGAGAAAGAGAAGTTTGATATTCTTGAGACGATAACCTGTCCTGGCTGAGCGTCGAAGATGTCTGCTGCGCAGTTGGCGCAGGCGCTTGCAATTCTTGACCGACCCGAGGATAAAAATCTGCTGGTCGGTGTAAATACGGCAGACGACGCTGGAATTTATAAGATCAGCGAGAACTCAGCAGTCGTTTACACTATTGATATTCTCACTCCAGTCGTCAGAAATCCGTACATCTACGGTCAGATAGTTGCGGCAAATTCGATTTCTGACATCTATGCAATGGGAGGAGATCCTAAACTTGGTTTGAACATTATGGGCTTTCCTGGTAATGGAGATCCAGAAACAATGGATGAGATCCTGCGCGGTGGTCAGAATAAGGCAAGAGAAGCTGGAGTTCTAATAATCGGGGGCCACACATTTGTATCTAATGAAATAAAATACGGTCTTTCTGTAATAGGTTATATTCACCCGGACAAGATTATCTCTAATGCTGGGGCAAAACCAAATGATCTTGTTCTCCTGACCAAGCCGATCGGCGCGGGCGTGATTACCCAATCAGTCCTGGTTGGTAAAAATCAGGGAGTAGATTTTAATCCAGTTCTTAAGATGATGACCATGCTAAACCGTGATGCTTCTGTGGCAATGAGAAAAGCAGATGCTCATGCGGCTACTGACGTTACTGGTTATGGTTTAGCCGGACATCTGGTCGAGATAGCTGAAGCAAGCCGGGTCGGTATTGAGCTCGAGTTATCAAAACTACCGGTTTATGAAAAGGTAATTGATATTTTGAAGCTGGGGATTGAAGACCCGGGTATTACAATGAATTTCGGTTCTTTTGCCGACCGCGTTTTACGCGAGCACGTAGATCCTGTGCTGAGCAAATTGATTTTCAGTTCAGAAACATCGGGCGGACTGATCATTATTCTACCTGAAGATAGACTGAATGTTTTCAAGAAGCATTATAGCGGTCTGGCACCGGTCATTGGACGAGTCACAAAAGAAAACCCAGGACAGATTACTGTTTTATAAAAGGGGACAGGCTACTTTTTATAAAAGAGTTTCTTTAATGAATATACTTATCTGTCCCCTTTTTATTTATTATGCTCTGAATTACCTCCCCACATATACCAACCATCATCATTTTTGTCGCCGGTATTTATCCCGTATAATAAACCATTGTCACATGAAATAAAAACCATGCCTTTAGCAACAGCTGGCTGGAAACTAATCGAACCATCTATTTTTTCTTTCCATAATGCTTTTCCGTCTTTTTCATTTATACAGAAGACCGCACCATTGCCTGAGCCAAGGAATAGCTTTTTGTTAGCATATGATGGTGGTGAAAAGACCCTGCCGCCAATACCTTCTTCATCCAGTTTATACTTATTTGACCACAGTTTTTTGCCGGTTTTGACATCAATGCTCTGGATTTCATTGCCCATGGCATTATAAGAGCGGCCGTTTTTTACTACGGGTCTTGAACCTTGATATGCCCAGCATCCAGCGACTGAATATTGTCCGACATTATTCTTTGCCTGGCCAAGTTTTGCAGCACCCGGTGCTGAACCAAATCCAACACTGGCATCAAGTTCTGCCTGTACGCCGGTTTTTGCTGTAGCACGACCATAGACAAGATAAGGTGCTTGTCTTTTTGCCCAGAGGTCTTTCTGCTCCTGAATGCCATTATCATTATTAAGTGTTGCCAAACCTTCATACTGTTTTACTGAATCCTTGCCAACCTTTTGCTCCTGGCGAAGACTTAAGAAGACTTTCTTGTTATAGATTAATGGTGCACAGGTTGCATTTTTTTGCTGAGACCAGACGAGCTTGCCGTCTTTTGTTTTGTGGCGATATACTGTACCGTCAAAGCATGTAATATAAACGGAACCGTCATTAATAATCGGCGCAGAGATTAAATCGCCAGCTATTCTGACATCCCAGATCTCTTCGCCTTTTTCCAGTGTCATACAAGCAAGATGATGGAAGCCATCATTACCGGGATAAGCCATGTAAACATATTTGTCATCAATTGCCGGTTGGCTCATAAGAGGATCGCCCAGCCATTTTTCCCAGACCTTTTCACCGGTCTTTGCCTTTAATACATAGATTATGCAGGATTCTGTATTAAAAACCACATAACCTTTTTTTACAACTGCAGCGGTTGGTCCATCATCACCTGTTTTAAACATCCAAGCAAGTTTACCTGTTTTTGCCTCAAGCGCGTAGAACTCATAACTTCCATAACCACCACCCACAAAAATCAAACCGTCTTCATAAGCAACAGTTGCTAAAGGACGGTTACCAGGGATTTGTAGTTTCCAGCCCGTACGGCCAGATTTGAATTTGACTGTCTCAGGCTGCATCTCTTCTATTGCAGGTGCACTTCTCCTTACATCCATTACACTTTCTTCTTCTTGTAATGCCTTTTGTGCTGCCTTTGGCACATCTTCTATCTGGGATAGACCAAAACAGAAAAGTATAAATCCCAGTATAATAATTCGTCTTTTCATGTTTTCCTCCTTTTTAATTAGAAGGCTTAGACAGGGCTTATAAAAGGCTATTAAGGCATTATTAGCCTTTTTATCTTTTATTGCCCTCTTTACGTCATTTATTAGCCTTCTCCTGCCCTTTATTCATAATACAATTATCCTGAAATTATATTCCAATCATTTCGTTATTCAAGAGGTAAATATTAGTCGCTTAGAGTTATGTAGTGGCAGAGTTTCCGCCTGAGGCGGATCTGCCTATGGCATGATACTCTGCGATCATAGAAACAAAAGTCGAGTCCCAACTTATCGGGATGTAGTTTTGATCGCAGGTCGATAATCCTCGTCAAAGGCGGGACAATTTCTTTGTTTCCTAATGTTTTTATCCCTTGACATCAGCTTATTTCTGTGTATATTTAACTAAGTGATTTATTACAAAAGGAGATTAGCATGAAAATCTATGCAGGAAATTTGTCGTACGAGACCACCGAAGAGGACTTACGCGTGGCTTTCGAAGCATTCGGCAAGGTTGAATCCGCCACTATTATAAAAGATAAATATAGTGATCGGTCAAAAGGATTTGGATTCGTGGAGATGCCCACTGCAGCTGAAGCGCAGGCTGCAATCGAGGGGCTAAATGGTAAAGACTTAAAGGGAAGAACGCTTAACGTGAATGAGGCACGCCCTCGAACTGAAGGTGGTAAGGGTGGAGGACGTGGGGGTGGCCGTCGTTTCTAGTCATCGCATATAACAGAATATAATACTACCAAATAGAATTTTACCCCGTTGGATAACAGACATCCAACGGGGTTTATTGTTCGAGCGACCCGTCCTTTTATAAAAGAGCGGGGTACATTTTTTCACCAATTTTTGGACAATTACACGATTTGCGAGATATTGACGGTTATTCCTTTTTGAATACAATATTTTAGGTAGTGCAGAGTTTCCGCCTGAGGCGGATCTGCCTATGGCATGATACTCTGCGACCATAGATATGAGAGTCGAGCGAGCTCGTACTGGTCTTCAGTCTTATAATATTTCACAGGGCTCGACCACTACAATTTTGTCAAAAAACAAACCCTTAACCTTGGAGGTTTTATGAGCACAGTCCTTTTGGTCTTTTTAATTTATCTTGTTGGAATGGTAGTTGTAGGAATAATAACTGCACGCCTTGCCTCAAAATCACTCGATGATTTTATTCTGGGTGGTAAGAAGATGTGGACTCCGGTTATCGCCCTATCGGAAAAAGGCACGGATATGTCAGCCTGGTTATTAATTGGTTTACCAGGCCAGGCGTTCAAGATGGGTATAGGTGCAGTATGGGCAGGTATTGGTGTCTGGTTGGGAAGTCTTTTTAACTGGCTGGTTATTGCGACGCCGCTACGCAAATTGAGTGGTAAATACAATGCCCTGACTCTTCCTGGTTATTTTGAATCCCGGTTTGAAGATAAATCCCATATTTTAAGGATAACCTCTTCGATACTTATTGTTTTTTTCTTTACCCTCTATGTCTCTGCACAAGTAGTCGGTGCAGGAAAAATCCTTGCCTCAACATTTGATATTCATCAGGTAGTTGGTATGGTAATCGGTTTGTCCATCATTCTTTTTTACACGATGGCAGGTGGGTTCATTGCTGAATCGTGGACTGATTTTTTTCAAGGACTAATTATGGTTGCGGCACTTATATTAATGTCTGTTGTTGGTCTTATTGCGGTTGGCGGGTTTAGTAATGCATTTGCAAATATCGGTTCAATCGACCCTAAAGCTGTAATGCTTTCAGCTGGCAATACTGGGACAGCGCTGTATTTAGGGTTAATCTTAGGTGGTCTTGCAATCGGGTTTGGCTATGCTGGTCAACCTCATATTCTAATGCGCTATATGGCTTTGAAGGGTGTCAAAGAGGTAAAAAAAGCCGCGATTATCGCCATGATCTGGACGACATTTGCTGTTTTCTGCGCGATATTTGTAGGTTTTTTAGCGATCCCGCTTCTGCGCGGCGAGATTGCCGACCCTGAATATGTCACCCTGGCATTTGCGGCAAAGATTCTGCCAGGATGGCTTGTTGGATTCATCCTTGCCGCAGCTACAGCAGCTATGATGTCGACAGTTGATTCCCAATTGCTCGTTGCTACTTCAGCAATAACTGAAGATATTTATCGAAAATTAATTAACCCAAATGCTTCCCAGAAATATCTGGTTCGCATGGCGAGGATCTTTACAGTTATTGTGGCGATCGTAGCTTTTGTCCTGGGTCTGAGCGCCGAGCAGGCAGTATATTGGCTTGTGCTCTATGCCTGGGGAGGACTTGCCGCATCTTTTGGGCCTCCACTTATTATGTCATTGTTATGGAAAAGAACAACAAAGATAGGCGCATTTGCAGGTATGGTTGTTGGTGCAGTAACGATTGTTGTGTGGTATAATGTGCCAGTGCTGAAAAGTTTTCTCTATGAACTCATTCCTGGTTTTATTCTTGCTCTGTTGGCAACCTGGATAGTGAGTCTTTTTACAAAAAGAACGGGAGAGACGGCGAAACGGTGAATCGGAGATAAAAAAGCGACGAATTTGTTTTTTTGAATTTGGATTTTGGGATTAATCAAATCTGCAATCTGAAATATGCAGTTTGAAATTATTTAGATTCTTCTTCTAAATCCATGGCCTAAGACTTCAAAGACGTCGGTTAGGATAACAAATGCTTTGTCGTCGATTCCCTTGATCAATGATTTAAAACTGTGGGTTTCCTTTTTGGTGATGACACACATGATAACTGGTTTCTTTTCTTTTGTGTATGGTGAGTATCCATCGAGGATTGTGACGCCCCGTTTCATCTTTTCGTATATTTCATCAGTGAGCTTCTCGTGCTTAGCACTGATTATAAAAGCTGCGCGCGCGTAGTCCATGCCTTCTAATACCATGTCAATTACCTTAGACGAAAGGAAAAGAGCAAGATATCCTAAAAGGGCTAATTCAAAAGATCCTGTCGTAACACCAGCTAATGTTATTACAACAAAATCAACAATCATTATCCACATACCAACTGATAAATTGGTGTGTCTCGTAAGGATTTGTCCGACAATGTCGGTACCTCCAGTACTTGCTCCTCCGCGGAAAACAAGACCCAATCCGAATCCCAAAAGCAATCCTCCATAGAGAGCACCGAGTATTACGTTGTCGGTCGGTGTGGTTATTTTGAGTGTGTAAATGAAAAAATCTATTAAGATATTTGTGACAAATATGGCGATAACTGATTTGAATCCAAAACGGAGTCCCAAAACTTTGAGGGCGATAAGAAATAGGGGAATATTTAAAATTATTGCAGCTACTCCAACCGGTGTATGATATAAAAAATGTAAAAGCATTGCAATACCCGTAACCCCGCCGGGAACGATCTGGTGAGGGATGAGAAAAACAGCATAGCTGAGTGCGCAAATTATACTACCAATTATAATATATAATATTTTCATTTATTAATTAGGATATTACATAAATAAACACTAATATATAATAAATATAAAGATTCATTAAGATAAAAGTATTACTTTTTATTATCCTCGGATGAAGTTACCTGTGCGTCTCTTAATCTTGCGATAAAAACCTTCACCTTTTCTAATTCTTTATTCTTTGCCAAAAGTTCTTTATCGAGTTTTTCTTTTTCCTCGTTTAGTTTGGTTATTAAGCCTTTCATTTCCTCTGCTTTTGCAATAATAGCAACTGCCTCTCTTTTGTTTTTCTGAAGCTCGGTGAGCTCTTTTTTACTATCTGCTATGTTTCCATCTACAGTTACTTTTTTCTTGTCAATTTCCGCATTAATATTAACGAGTTCCTGTCTTCTTTTCTCAAGTTTAGAAAACATATCTGATTCAAGCACCTTTGCCTTTTCTATTTTACTTTTAATTTCACCATATTGGTTTTTTAATTTTTTATCCTGGCCTTCATACTTTTCAGCTTCTTGTTTCATTTCAGCAATCTTTTTCTTTACTTGTTCAATCGATGTGCCCAATTCTATTGCTTCCTTTTTTGTCCTTTTATATTTTTCATCAGCTTCTTTAAGTGTGCCTTGGAGTGTTTCATATTCTAATTGATAAGATGAAATTTTTGCTACCAGTTCTGCTTCCTCCTCTTTTGCCTTTTTCAATTCATCAGCGACTTTTGCGTTTTCTTCCTTTAATTTGAGAAAATTTGTGTTCTGTTCTTGAAACTTTTCCTTTTCCTCAATGAGATTTTCTAATTCTTTTTTTAATTCTTCAAGTGTGCGGGTATCCCCTACTATCTCCAATTTCATTTCTTCAATTTTAGCAGTAAGCAAGGGATCTTGTCTTTTCATCTCCCCGATCGCATGCTTAAATTTCTCTTTTTGTTTAGTTAGAGATTCAACCTCAGTACGCAATTTTTGACACCCTGCTTCCACTACCTCCCGGTTCTTTTTTACTGTAGCTAACTCTTTTTCAAGGACGTTTTTTTCTTCGGTCATAATATTAAAATCTTTTTCAGTGGACCTTAAATCAGCCAAGGCATTACGTAATGTCTGGTCGAGATCTTGATATTCATTCTTTAAGTTTTCTGTTTTAACTTTAATATTATTATATTGTTTTTCCAGTTCCACCTGCTCTTTCTGTTTTTTGGAACGTTCTTTTTCCAGAGCGTTTGTTTGCTTTGAGACTTCCGCGCCCTTGCCTTTCATTTCAGCTATTTGATCCTGCAGATTTCTCTTCTCATTGGTCAGTTTATCAAATTCTTTTTTTAGTTCTTTTGTGTTTTTTTCAAATTTATCGCTTTCCGCAGTGTGTTTTGATATTTCTTTTTGGAGCGATTCAACTTTTGTAGCATCCTTTCCCATTCCCTTTATAGAATCCTGCAGCATTTTTTCTTCGTTTTTCAAATTTATTACACTCTTTTTTAAATCTTCAACCTCAGCAGCTACCTCCATCTGAGTTGAGTATGTACCAGCGATTTTGGACTCAACTTCTTTTAATTCCTTATTTTTTAGCTTCAGATTTTTTTCAGCTGTTTCGAGTTGCCCTAATTTCTCTTCAAGGTCGGTTAGTATATCAATATCTTCTTTCTTTGCCATAATACCCCTTTATATTTCAAAAAAGCCCGTGCAACCGCTGGTACTTTTTATCTTTAGCAGAGTTTGTGTCATGATTATAATAGCGGCGAAGGGATTTGAACCCCTGACACAGAGATTATGATTCTCCTGCTCTGCCAACTGAGCTACGCCGCCGTAATTCCAAGTATATTCGAAATTGTGAATTTGTCAATGTCAATATGTGAGATTTCTGATTTTTTTCAGAAGACGCTATTATACTAATTTACCCTATAATAAAGCTAAATATCGCACCGGATAAAATCAAAAATATTGGTTCAATTTTTTTGAATAGTAAGATAAAAAGGGCAACCGCTCCGAATATTCCATATGGTATATTGAGCCAGTTTATTGTTATGAAAAAGATACCTGTAGATAACAGAATTGCAACTACTGCCGACTTTATACCCCCAAAAAATGAGATGACATATTTATTATTACCTACTTTTCGATATATCTTAATCAAAAGCATGAGCATTAAAAACGATGGTAAAAAAATGCTTACAGTTGCAATTATTGCACCAGGTATTCCCATAACCTTAAAGCCAACAAAGGTTGCAGTAATTGCTACAGGCCCTGGTGTTATTTGTCCTAAAGCCATACCATCAAGAAATTGCTTAGCAGTAACCCAGTGTCTAATATTACAGACTTCATTTTTAATAAATGGTATTGCTCCGTAACCGCCGCCGAAAATTATCGCACCGATCTTTAAAAATACACCAGCAAGGTCTAATGCTTTTTTGCCATCAAAAATGAGTAAGGGGATAGCAAGAAGACAGCGGCTTGCGGTTTTGATATTATCGAGAGCAATCCTGAGTCCACCACATATAAGAACTGTAAAGATCGGATCGAATTTAACGAGAAATAAAATTAAAGCAAAGGTAAAAACGATTATTCCTTTAATATCTTTAATCAAAACTCTTCCCATATCATAAGATGCCCAGAGAATTATTGAGGTCATCACAGCAGCAATACCTTTGAATATCTGCGTAACAGCAGGCAATGATTGATAAGTCAGGTAGAACCAGGAGAGAACTATCATCAGTACAAAACAAGGTAAAAGGATTGCCACGGCAGCGACAATTGCACCTTTGAGACCGAAGAGATGATATCCTATATATTCGCAATAGTTGGTAACAAAAGGTCCTGGCAGCATCTGTCCCATGGCAACGGCATCGCAGAGATCATCATCGGTTATGAACTTTTTTTTCTTTACACACTCAGCACGTAGAATAGCTAGCATGCCAATACCACCACCAAAGCCAAAAAGTCCAACTTTTAAAAGGGACTTTGTGAGTTCTTTCAGGGATGTCATTTCAGCGATTAAGACTGCCGGTTTGATATCCTTGCAAATCAATAGTTATATATTTGTAGCCCAAATTTTGAAAATATGTGGTGATTTTTGTGCGGTGCTTTAGGACAATTTTGAACTCATTATCTAAAGTTTCAATTCGTGCTATTGGATAATGGTCTCTTACACGAACCTGGGTTAATTGGAGTTTTTTTAGATATGCTTCGGCAGATTCTATTCTTTTCAGTATCTTTTTATTTATTATCTTTTCATAGGGGATTCTTGAAGCAAGACACGCCATTGACGGTTTGTTCCAGTTAGGCAAACGAAATTTTTTTGCGAGCTTCCGGATATCTTTTTTATCGATACCTGCTTCAATAAATGGCGATTTGATCCTGAGTTTGTTTAACGCATTAAATCCGGGTCGGTAATCGTGCAGGTCAGCTGTATTACTTCCTTCAATAACATCATAGCCATATTTGGCAGCGATTCTTTTGAGATTCTTAAATAATTCTAATTTGCAGTAGTAACACCGATTTTTTGGGTTGTTAACAAATTTTGGATTCTTCAATTCTTTTGACTGAAAAATAATATGTTTACATTTTAATTTTTGAGCAATAGTTCGTGCTGCATTGATTTCATCCTTTGGATGAATGGGTGAAGCTGCAGTAATTGCAACGACGCGATTTTTTAAAACGTCTTTTGCTATTTTTAATAAAAGACTTGAATCTACGCCTCCAGAAAGAGCAACAATAACTCCAGGATAGTTTTTAAGTATATTCTTTAATCTTTCAATTTTTTTGATAATAACGTCCATTTTTAGAACATAAGTCTTACTATCACTCTGACAAATCCTAAATTCTAATATCTAAATCCGAAACAATACCTAAATCCGAATGACCCAAATTCAAAACATTGTTTAAAACATTCGAATCTTGATATTCGAATTTGCCTGCCCCGTTAGATAAAACAAATTATTAGAGATATACACATTATAGTATTTTCATAAGCCTATAAATGTTTCAAAAATAAATTAGACGCATATCTAACGGGGTGAATGTTTCGTGCTTCGAATTTAGAATTTATTGAATAAGGTATGGTAAAAACTCCTCACTAACTGGTGGTTGTTTCACCCAGCGAACGAGTTCATCTTTGTTCTCAAAGATTATAACAGTGGGGACGTCAGCAACTTCATGAAATGCCCCTTCAGCTAAACCGTCGACAGTTTCCATATCGAAATATTGTACTTCAGCACTAAAGTTTTTTTTCTCTTTGAAATACATTATTTTATTATGTGCATCCTTACAGACCGGGCAAGTAGATTTGCCAAATATGTAAACTTTTTTCATTAAACCTCCTCAAAGATGTCAAATACCCAAATACCTAAAAATCCTTAACAAAGCACCAATATAATTCATTATAGTGTCTTTTTAATTTTAATACACTATTGTAATCATAATAAATTAATTGTCAAGATGTAAATGAGTTCCCTAAAATTAATTCTAGAAAACTTGATGACAGAGATTAGAAATCGATTACAGGGATACTTTCAATAAATTTTATTGACTAACTAAAGGTATTGAGTATAATCACCGATGAAAGAAAATAAGATGCACCCGTTGATTGATAAAGAAAAACAAAATTTGGCAAAGAAGTATCATAAAGACCACTTAAAATTGAATATTATTTCATATATCATCTCTGCAGTATTTTTGTTTGCCTTATTATATTTTAATATCTCAAAGAATTTTGTCAGTTTTCTGAATACTTTTTTAGGACCCAGGTTTTTCATTATCTTGATATATTTTATTGGATTATATACAATCTATTCCATAATTTCGCTTCCTTTTGCATATATTGAAGGTTATAAAATTGAACACAAGTATGGTTTTTCAACCCAGAATTTTAAGGCATGGTTTAATGATTGGCTAAAATCATTTTTTGTCAGTTTTGTTCTCGGCGTCCTTATTTTTGAAGTAATCTATCATATTACAAATATATCACCCAATCTCTGGTGGCTCTGGCTTTCTGTAATAATGATAATATTTAGTGTGATTCTTGCCAATCTTTTTCCTGTTCTTATCCTGCCTCTTTTTTACAAAACATCGCCAATTGAAGACGAAGATTTGAAGAAAAGAATAGAAGGAATCTGCGGGAGGATAAAAATAAATCTTCAGGGTATTTTTAGCATTAACCTGAGCAGCAAATCTACAAAAGCAAATGCCGCAGTTATTGGGCTTGGTAACACAAAGAAAATTTTGATTGGCGATACGCTTATTGCCGACTATACTGAGGATGAAATTATGTCAGTCCTAACTCACGAGATAACCCATTATAAAGAGCATCATATCTGGTGGTTAATTCTCTGGCAGTCCCTGGTAACAGTTGTACTGTTCTATATATTATATCGCATTCATCCTTTTTTCTATGAATTAGCAGAATTTGAAAAAATAAGTGAAGTCGCTGCATTTCCAATATTCGCCATAATCTTTGCTATCCTTTCTTTTGTGACCCAGCCATTGACCTCTTCAATATCGAGATTCTATGAACGAAAGGCAGATAAAGGCGCTCTTAACCTGACCAAAGATTCCAAAAGTTTTATAAGCCTGATGGCAAAATTCTGCAACAAGCAACTTTTGATTGCTTATCCAAATTCATTTATTGAATGGTACAAATATTCCCATCCTTCACCAGGCAACCGCATCAAATTCGCAGAAACCTGGCAAGCTAAACAATAATTTTCAGAACTAACCAATTAAGTAATTCATTAATTTGCCAATTGGCAAATTAATGAATTGACAAAGTGATAAAATGATGTATAATGGTTTTATAATGAGAAGAGTACCGGAGTTGCATTATCGAAGTTCAAGGATCTTTAGGGTTTTAGGTAATCCAACAGCTTATCAAATTATCAAGTCACTTGGCAAAGGTAAAAAGAAACCTTCGGAAATTGCCGCGGAACTTAAGTTATCCCCTCCTACAGTCAGCAATACTTTACGAAACTTAAGACAACTCGATTTAGTTCGTTATGAAAACCTAAAAGACGGCAAGGTATATTTCATCAAGGATGAGATGATTATATCGATTTTAGAGAAAATTGAACTCCTGGTAGAACGTATAAAAACGCGCGAGTACTAGATTAACTGAGTGAATATTTAAAGCGAAAGCGAAGTGCTCCTCGCAATGATATTATGACCTAGTCTCTTTACTCTGCAAAAAAGGAGTCGAGCAAGCTCGCCCCGTGAAATAACAGGTATAATATATCTTTGCGTGTATTATCCGCATTATTGAATTCGTACTGGTCTTCAGTCTTATAATATTTCACAGGGCTCGACCACTACGATGGCAAAGTAGTGGCAGAGTTTACTCTGCAAAAAAAAGTCGAGCAAGCTCGACCACTACGACAGCAAAGAGGAATAATTATTTAGGATTTTATTGTACGGATGAATTTGTCGATAAAATTGCGCATTGATTCGACGTCTATGCCGAGAGGGAGTTTGCCGTAACATTTAAACCAGTATATTTTGGCTTCAGTATCCTTGCCAAGTTTTTCAAGGGTCAAGGCAAGCAGTCCTTTGGCAATACCGGATCTTTTTAGACCTCCTATTTTTTGTTTTAAGAGTATTTCCGCATTCAAAAATGAATCCGATGTTACTGCAATTAGCGCATCATAGACTGCCTGGACAAATCCGGTTGTGTCCAGATCACAGGCATTTTTGATATTCTCTAATCCATCTGCATCTCCTGATGCAATTCGAAAAACACCGAGGTTGTAGTAATAAATATAATTGTGTTTATCGTGTTTAATCAAATCGTTAATGATTTCGATGGCTTCATCAAACTTTCCAAAAAGATAATAATAAACTGATTTATAGCTTTGCAATGTATTTAAATCAAAGCCATACTGATCAAGGGGCCATGATATACCTGAAAAATATTTTAATGATTTTTTGAACCAACTGTTAGCTTCTGTTGTATCATTACTATGGTGGTAAATAATTGCGAGCTCCAGTTCTAAACCTGTATACTGTTCTGATGCTCTTTGATAATAATTTATTGCATTTTCATAGTTGCCCAGAAAGACACATGCTATGCCGCATTCATAAGAAAAATCGTAATCTGTTTCTTGAGTATATTTCTGAAAAATTTGTAACATTTTATCATAATTACCTAAGAGACCACATATAAAACCAAGTCTAACGTAAACTGCTTTTTTTTCTGGATATATTTTCAGTAACTTTTCGAATTTAGTTTTAGCAATGTCAAAGCTGTCCATAGCATAATATATCGCTGCAATTTTATATCTTGCTAAGCTGTAGTCACTATTTAATTCCAACGTACGATTAAATTCCTGCAATGCTTCTTCGTATTCTCCTGATGAATAATAGCAAGAACCCAATTTGAAATGAAGCAAGTAATCATCTGGATTTTTTTCTATTTCGAGCTTAAGGGAATCCACTGCAGATTGCAAATCTGCATAGCTCAGATTGAAGGCAGCAAATAGAAATATGAGTATTAATAACTTTTTACACATATTTAGTAAAAAGGGCAGGTCTTGCATGACCCGCCCCACAGTTTTTTAAGCCTTTGCCTTGAATACGACTGTAGTGAATAATTCAATCAAGAATCCATAGATAATGCCCATGACTATTGTACTGATGAAGATAAACATTTCCTTGCCCGGGACATAGAAACCATTGAATGCCATTGGGAGACTGAATATCGCACCTATAACAATGCCATGGAGCCACCATCCCATTTTCAGGACACTAATACCGATTACAAATCCGATTAAAGTTCGGCTGATAATGATTGATAGAACCTGAAACCAGGGCATTGGTCCGCCTGATGCAGCAAGCCCCCAGCAGACAAACCCGAAGATCAAACCGAACAGTGTAGCAATAAGTAATCTTTTTGTATTCATTATATCTCCTCCTTATGTTATAAGGATATTGAAAAATTTACGTTTGTCAATGCGTCAATGATTGACTTTAAGGGATTTTTTAATTAACTAATGAATATAAAATAATTAGACAATCAAGTTATATCACTTAATTTTTAAATTCAACTTTTTTGGATCGTCAATAATTTGCTTGATAAAACGGCAGAATTTTTCTACATCAACCAGATTTGTCTGAATAATCTGATACAGTTCCTCCTTGGTAACTTTGTGATAAAAGTGGACTAATCTTATCCGATATCCTGCCATTTTTGCTAAAGCATCTTCTGCGAAATTGCGGGGAATGACTTTATACCGTCCTAAGAGTTGGGCAATCTCTTTATATGTTGAAGGTCTTTCACCAGGAGGGATTGAAAGACGAGAAAGAATATGATTGCCAATATCGAAAATTGCCTCAAGTGCCCGTCTTAAATAGTGCTCGGCAATGGCAAAATTCTCTGCTTCGAGGAACTGATCTAAAGAAAAATTCTGGAAATTTTGTAATTTCTTAAGGTCAAAGCGTATTTCCGATAATCTTGCCTCAAGTACGTTTTTATTAAGTGGAATCTTTTTCATGAAAATGTCTCCATTGTTACTTTTTCATATTCTTTTTGTAGTGGTGCAAAGAAAAGATAATCTCTTATTATTCTTTCTTCAAAATTTGCGCGAAATTCTGAATCAGTTTCCAATAGGATTTTACCTTTATTAATAACTTCAAATTGGAAATTAACTGGCGAAAATTGGAGTAGAGCAATATCAATATTCTCTTTAGGAAATTCTTTTGAAAATATTTGGTGGAGTTTAGAATAGAGATCAAGACTTTGTTTTTTGATTGGTGAATGAGTAAAGACTATTCCTAAATCAAAATCGCTATTTCGGTTATTTATTCCTTCTGCCTTAGAACCATACAAATAGACAATTCCTATTTTAATTGTCTCCAATTTTTTTATCAACCTTGTAGAAAATTTCAACATTTTTGTGCCTCTGATAGAATTATATTCAATTCTCTTAAGAAATCAAGCGACATTCATTGTTACCATATTTGTGGGGTATGCGCAAGCAAATTGTCAAAACGATGTACTTTCAGGAAAATAATTTTTGAGGTTAATAGAACCCCGTCTTGACAAACTTCATTTTATTAATATTATGACATAAGAGGAGGAGAAGGAATGAAGATTTCCAGAGATTTTTAGTCATCAAGAGGGCTTTCCACCTTTTCGTATTCAAAATTATGTATTGGTGTTAAAGCAGGAGAAGAAAATGGTAAATAAAGATATTTGTAGTATAAAAAGTTGTGGAAATATTCTTTAAAAAGAATCAGTAGAGAATACCATAATGAATATAAACAGACATAATCTAAATAAAAAATTAGACAAAATTCAAGAGACAATAAGAGCAAGGCGATTGAGATATTTAAAAGAATACCGCACAGGTGATGATTATAGAATGCAGCGTGAGGCTTGGTTAAACAAACATCCTAAATATTATCAAGAATGGTGTAGAAATAATCCGCATTATTATATAAGTTGGCGCAATAAGAATAGAAGCAACTACAATGAATACCAAAGGCAGTGGCGCAGGAAGAACCAGGACAGAAGACGGTTCTATATAAGAAACTACATGCGAAGATATCGCAAACGGAATGTAAACAATAAAAAAAATATCCTCTTGTAATTTTATTAATTTTTTAGTATAAATTTATGAATTATAGTAAAAATTAAAGTTGCATTGTGATAAAAACTGTAGCGCGAGCAGATATGGATTTGGTCCTGACCCCTCCACCGTGTTTAATGGGGAGACTGAAATAGGGCCATTGAAAAAACTTATAAATTTTTCCTCGGGGGCCAAGTGGGACGTAATGAGTAACCAACTTGAAGCATTATCGTTTACGGATCTGCACTAAGCAATTTTTCAAAGGGTTTGTAAAAAAGGAGGAATCATGGCATACAAAGCACCGGATTATACCAAACAAGAGCTGGATGGTGAAGGAATGGAATTCCTTGCACCAAGCATGATAATTGTTGCTATAGCTATAATAGCTATAGCTGGTGCGCCCTGCTCAGGGTAATTGAAACGAGCCATCTATTCGGGGGGTTCCAGGCAAAATTATGGCTTACTTTTTATAATTCAACAAAGTAGTTGTTGTGTATGGAATCTCCCGAAATATGTTGAATCATTTTTTGGTGGCAGATTTTATTAAAAGAGGCATATGTATATGAAGAGAGATATACTACAAATGACCCCAATGCGGTTTATGGATTTTTGGAACGTTAAAGGACAATTACCTTTTTGTTTGATAACGGTTAGAGGGATAGCTGGAATTTTTGATCTAGATCAAATTTCTTCCTTTATTTGGATATATTTAGATGGTTCCCATACTGTTGATAGTATAATAAGTGAAATATGTAATAATTTCACTGATGCAAAAAGGGATCAAGTAGAGCAGGATGTAGTGGCACATTTGAAACGGATGGAAGCAGATGATCTTATTATTTTGGATTACGATTCTCTGAACCCATTTAAAGAGTTGACAACATATGAAAAAGAAAAAAAAGTGGAAAGAAAAAGGTTTGGAGTGAAATTCGAAGATAAAACCGAGAAAAATGAAATATTACTAATCGTACCGCCATCACCTTTGGTATATCCACGAATGTTTATTCAACCTTTAACAAGTCAAAATCCATTAGGTATAGGTTATATAGCATCACTATTGCGAAAAGAAAGATTTCGAGTTAAATGCTTAAACTTATATTTAGGTCTGAAAAATTTGAAAGCCTTAGAGCATCTTGTTAGACAAAATCAACCAGTAATTATTGGTTTTTCTTCGATGACCGAGAATTTTCAAAATGGACTCCAGCTTGCGAAAGTTGTCAAAAATATCTATTCCAAATCTGTTGTTATATTTGGCGGACCACATGTTACCTTTTTAGATGAGGAAGTTCTTTCAGGGAATACGTATGTAGATATTGTGGTAAGGGGTGAGGGTGAATTCACGATGTTAGAACTTGCGAATTATTTCATTTATGGGAAAGGCTCATTGGATGATATCAGAGGAATTACTTATAAACATAAAGGAGCAGTGGTGCGCACCGCAGGTCGTCCTTTGATGAAAGATTTAGACAAATTACCGTTTCCAGAACGAGATATCCTTGACCTTGATGGAATTTTATCGCCAAAAAGAATAAGCCAAACGATTATAACAAGCCGAGGTTGCCCCGGAAGGTGCAAATTTTGCGCTGCATCAGCACTCGCAGGTGGGAAATACAGAGTGCGATCTATGGACAATCTTATTAACGAGATCACGGATTTAAAACGGAAAAATGTGGAAATCATTATATTTGGTGATGATACAGTCAGTGCTGATCTAACCCGATTTCTTGATCTTTGTGATGTATTAAAGAATATCGGTATAAAATGGTCTGGCGAATGTAGAGTGGATGTGATGACAAAAGATCTAGCTTTAATTTTAGCAAATTCTGGATGTAAGTCACTTCAATTTGGCGTAGAATCTGGTTCACAAGATCTTCTTGACCAAATGGGTAAGAATATTACTATCAACCAAATAAAACAAGCAACGAAATGGTGTATTGATGCAGGAATAGGCGTAATGTGTACTTTAATGATAGGAATTCCTGGAGATACTTTGGTGACTATTAAACAAACCATAGATTTTGCAGAAACATTACAAAGAGAATATAAAGCAGGTGTAATTGTAGGTTGTACTGTTCCATATCCAGGAACATATTATTATAATCACGCACAAAAGTTGGGAATTTCTATAGCTACAAAAAATTATAATCTTTATTCCACAATAAATCCTATAATGGATACGCAACGGTTAACTAGATGGCAGGTGAGGAATTTATACTTTGATGCTATCGCCCGGCTCCATCGATCTTTACCAGCAAAATATGGCGAAATTTTTTATAAGATGTCCAAGTATACTCTTAAGAAAGATGGATATCGTATACCTTCTTTTAGAAGCAAGGTGACAAAATAGGAGATTCAAGATTATCAAGCACTGGAACATGCAGATTTTAATTCCAGAATTTGTAAAAAGGAATTTTCTTTTGTTGTCGTTATACACTGCATTTCACGTTGAAATATCTATTTTGAAGAGTATGTTTGCAAAAGTGCTTTTGCTCTCCTTTATATTTGCATTTTTATTGCATCAATTGTTCCCATTGTTGAAGCTTTTTTCTTTTATATTTGCAAATTTCACTTATCTCGTACTTATCTATTTTGTCATATTACCATTGTTTATTGCAATAGAAGAATCATTACACATGGGTATATGCATTCAGCAGGGGAAATCTAATTTTATAGAAAAATTAGTAATTACGTATTTAAGTACACAAAAAAAACATTACATTATAATGATGTCAGTTGCAACAAAATTTCGAGGAAATTTCAAAATATCCGAGAAGATCCAAATACATGGTGGTTCTCCTCTTCTTATATTACTAATTTTGTGTGTAATACTGGTTTTGGGCTTGTTGACGACAGAAATGCCTGTTGTGAATTTTCTTCGGTATTGGATGATTTTTGCAATTTTCCCAACAAGTTCTCTTTTCCCTTTTAAATTTGTTTTAGAAAGCGATGGGTATTGTATATTAAAGGATGCAAAGCGGTTCAGATTTTCGCCTCCTAGACTTATCAGAGAATTATTGTATGGTGTATTGTACGGATTACGGTATTTGTTTTTAGGTTCTTCAAAAATAAGAAAATCTAGTAAAAATGTAATAAATAAGCGAATTAAAAATGCTTTCGAATGGATTCAGAAAGGTAATTTCGAAAATGCATTGTCTGAATTAAAGAAAGAACTCCAAAGCAACCCTAATGAACCAGATATTTTTAATAACATTGCTTGGTGCTATAGCGAGATAGGTATTGAGATTGATAAAGCAATCAATTTAGCTCAAAGAGCAGTAAACCTAAATCCTGATAAAGCTACTTTTCACGATACCTTAGGTTGGTGTTATTTTAAAAAGGGGGATATTGATAATGCAAAACGTTCTATGGTTCTAGCAATTACGATCGACCCACACAATTTGCTTTTTCAAAATCATTTAAAGGAAATTGAAAATGAAATTTCAAAAATTAAAGGATCAAATCTATTACGATATAAAGTGGAAAATGATATTTATTCTCTATAGATTACATTTTTCTCGGTAAGTGCAGGACAGATTGCTAATATAGCTATCCAATATTATATATTGACAAAAACGCCGGTTCTGGTATAGTGATATATATGAAGATTATTAAAAAAAGTTTGTTAACGAAATATATTATTTTTCTTATAATTTTATTGGTTTTTATTAGCCAAACCACAAAGACTATTGCCCAGCTTACAAAATGTAATATCAAGTTTTTTGCTGGATTCGGCTTAAAATATGTAGAAAATAAGGGGTTAGCATTCGGTTTGTTATCTCAAACAGATTATGGTGTCTATATCGGATTGATACTACATATCGTATTTGTTTTTTATATGTGCATCTATTATCGCGGGTATATATCTCATAGAAATTATATATCTTGGAGCGCCTTTTTTGGTTTTGTGCTTGTCGTCAGCGGTGCCATTGGTTCTATTATTGATCGTGCACTATTGGGTTGTGGACGCGATTTTTTTGTTATACCCAGATATGCAATTGTGAATTTGGATGACATTTGCCTTACTATTGGCGCTGCATTAATTATTATTGATGCCTTCAGATATTCTAAACTTCAAAAAGAAAAAGAACTGAAGCTTAAATAGAAAAGGAGCTTTTCATGATTGAATCAGAAGGTCTAACAAAAATTTTTAATAAAGGTAAAAAGAATGAAGTGACTGCGGTTGATGATACCAATTTTAGTGTAAATAACGGTGAGATATTTGGACTTTTAGGACCAAATGGTGCAGGAAAAACAACAACTTTACGGATGATTGCGACTATTCTCAAACCAACATCAGGAACAGCAATTGTTGAAGGTTATAGTGTAATTAGTGAACCAGAAAGGGTAAGGAAAAATATTGGATTTCTGACTGGAGAAACTAAGCTATATGACCGGCTTACTGTGATAGAAACTTTTGATTATTTTGGTAGATTATACAATGTTGATGAAACAGAACTCACTAAGAGAATCGAAGAATTACTTATGATGCTTGAGCTTAATGAAGCAAAGGATAAACGAATAGCAGAACTTTCTGATGGTATGAAGCAGAAGGTTTCACTGGGTAGAACTATTATTCATAATCCTAAAAATTTGATTCTTGATGAACCGCTAACAGGGTTGGATATTCTGGCGAGAAGGGTGGTTACCAATTTTATAAAAGATGCAAAAAAACAAAGCAATTGTATAATCTTTTCAACCCATGTAATGAGTGAGGCTGAGGAATTGTGCGATCGGATTGCGATTATCAATAGAGGTAGAATTCTAAGTGTTGGAGAAAAAGAATTACTCAAGAAGAAATATAAATGCACTACACTTGAGGAAGTTTTTATCCAACTTACTAGGAGTTAAGATGAATAAAGTAATTCTTATATTCAAAAAAGAAATTTTGGATGCAGTACGGGATAGCCGAACCTTTTTTGTTTGTGTTATTACTCCTTTTCTTTTATATCCAATTCTCTTTATGGTGATGGGTTATTTTATGCAAAGCGAGAAGACTAGGGAAGCAAGGTTAATCTATAAGATCGGGAGTATAAATCAATCTTCTATGCCGACTCTTCTTTCTCATATTGAGTCAAGTCAGAGATTTGATATTATTGAGGGTGAAGAACCTTTAACAATGTTTAGAATAGATAAAGTAAAGGCTGTTTTGGAGGTGAAAGACAAAAATAAAGTAGTTGTTTATTATGACGGTGCAGATAAAGAGTCGCAAAATGCCTTAAAGAGGATTGAGAAACTTATATCTGAATATCAGAATTTGATAATAAAAAAACGAATCCTTAAAGCAGGTTTGACTGAAGAAATTTTAAAACCCATTGCGGTTGAGAAAGAAAATATTGCTCCATCAAAAAGGATGGGTGGATATTTTCTTGGGATACTTATCCCCTACATGCTAATTATTGTTGCGTTTCAAGGTGCGATGCGTGCTGCCATTGATCTTACGGCCGGAGAAAAAGAACGGAAGACAATTGAAACTTTATTGGTAACCGATGTAAAAAGAGGTGAGATCGTTATTGGCAAATGCCTTACAGTTTTTGTGCTGGCGCTTCTGTCAATTATTTCTGGGTTATTAGGTCTTGTTATCACGATGCAAAGTGGCTTTTCAATCTTCACCCAAATCGAAAAGGGATTCGCCTTTACCATACCTTGGTTATCATGTCTTTTGATGCTTATTGTGATGCTACCTATTTTGTGGTTTTTCTCTTCGGCGCTTATTGCAATTGGCAGTGCCTCTAGATCTATTAAACAGGCAACAACTTACGGCTCTTACTGTTTAATTGTAGTAATAGTTCTTGCAGTATTTTCGGTCTTGAGAATTACTTCGCCTGGAAGAAGTATCTTTCTCATACCGGTATTAAATACCGCAATTTTACAACAACAAATTTTGATTGGTGAAGTTAAAGGATTGAATTTTCTGATTACAATGGGTTCGAGTATAATATACGCTGGAGTTGCTTATCTTTATGCAAAGCATAATTTTGAGAAAGAAGAAATTTTATTGAGGAGTTAAATAATGATTTTTTTGATAATTATTGGTGTTATTATTGTGCTCGCAATAGTATTACAGATTTTAGAAAATCTTAATATTACCCATATCTTCATGAAAGGTAGATCTTCAGGGACAATTAGTAGTGCAATGCGGGCAGTGCAAGATGCCCTTGAACCGAATGCGCAAAAGGCACATGAGTATATAATAGAAGAGAAAGAGAAGAAAGATAAATTTCAGATACCAAGTTCAGAGGATGATGGCGAAAGAGAATAAATTTTGCATGCATTGGCGAGTTGTTGCACTCCCAATTTATTATCTGATAAACCCCGCTCATCTATGATGGGTGTGGGTAAATCACCTGCCTGCCTCAGGCAGGGGTGACTACGCGGATGGACGAAATGTGAAACTTTTTTGGTTATTGTGCGTATAATTTAATATATATAAGAAGAAGGCTTTAGAGGGCTTGAAAAGGCTCAAAAAGGCGATGAAAGGCTATTAAAAAGGGGTTAAAAGGGAAAAACAAGGGTGAAAAAGGATAAATAAGGGTAAGGAGAAATCTTGCTGAGGCAAATTTTGCAATAAAGTGATCATCATAATATTGGTGGGAAAATTGCAAGGCTGAAGCCTTGCCCTACATATAAAATTTGGATCCGAATAAAAGGGGGATGTGGATGACTAAAATAATGGATATTTTTGCAGCACCAACAAAGGTGTTCACAAGCTTAAAAGAAAAGCCTGAATGGGTGACTCCATTTATTATTGTCCTGGTTGTTGTTGCACTCGGTGCTGCAATGACTGTGGGCATGACCAAGGATACGATAATTGCAAAACAGGAAGAGGCGATGATAGAGAGGGGGATGAGTGATGAGCAGATAGAGCAGGCGCTTAAGGTTATGTCTGGTCCTTTTATGATAGTCACCAGTGCTATTGGAGCAGCAGTTTTTATTGTGGTTGTTCTTTTACTTTTTAGCTTTGTGGTTAACCTTCTAATACCTGTTTTTGATGGTACACGAGGATTCAAGATCGTCTTTTCAGTTATTTGTTTTTCAGCATTGATTAAAGTACCGGGAGCTCTATTACGATTGATATTGATTGCAATGACCAAATCACCTTTTGTAACAACTTCACTTGCTCTGGTTGTACCCAATTTAGCAAAAGATTCTTTTGCCTATCAATTGCTTGCCAGCTTCGACTTTTTCATTATCTGGGAGATGATTCTCGTAGGGCTCGGTATTAGTATTACGAATGAAATTAAAAAACAAAACGCCTATGTACTCATTTTCCTTGTCTGGGCAGTATCAGTGTTAATAGGGATACTGTTGGGTCTATTACGCGGACCCGGCGGCTAATGCATGGGGCATATCGCATAAGGCGTAGGAGAATGATATGATACTTTTTTTGTTTTTAGCGCAGGTTGATTCTTTATCAATGGATAAGGCTATTGATATTGCTTTTTCTAATAGCCCTTCATATTATGAGTCAAAGATTTCTTTGGATAAGTCACGCATACTATATTACCAAACCCTTGCAAATCTTCTGCCTACAGTTTCTGTAACCGGTACTTATACAAAAACTGAAGATAGTGGGCTATTCACCAATCCTTATTCAGGTTCAGCAAACCTCAGTGTGCCGATATTTGATCTGGATGTTATTGCCTCGATCTTTATTGGAGGTCGTCAATTAAAAGGAACCAAGATTCAACACAGAGCTGATATTTCAGCTTTGATATTGAGTTTAAAAACAGCTTATTATAATCTCATTAATGCCCGTGAGCTTTTGGGCTCATCAGAGATTGCAATAAAAAGAGCTCGTGAAAATCTAAAATTGATTGAGACAAAATACAGTCTTGGTGCAGCATCAAAACTCGAGATGCTGCAGGGTGAGGTTTTTGAGTTGCGCGCACTGCAGGATAGGGCAAAGGCAAGGACACTTCAAGCGATTGCCCAGGAAGAGCTTAAATCTATTCTTGGCATAACTAATGATATCTTCCCGACCGATACATTGATTGCACCTGACTCTACCGACTTTCCTTCGCTCGATTTCCTTGTTTTGATTTTAGAAGAGGTAAATTATAATGTACAGATTACTAAGGAATTGAGGGATGTAGCAAAATTAGATTTAATAGCATCCTATGTATCATTTCTTCCAAAGATCTCATTTTTTTACGGTTATACTTATAGTTCTGATTCACTCATTTTTGACTTTCAACATTTTAAGGATAATTCTACAAAAAATTATGGGATAAATGTTTCGTTCCCGATTTTTGAGATTAAATCATTAATCTTTAATTACCTCAATGCAAAGAAGGAATTGCAGTTAAAAGAGTTTACAAAAAAGCGGGTAATATTAGAAACAAAAAAGTCATTGCGCACAAATTATTATGCATTGCGTGAAGCTCATGAAAGACTGCATTTTGCCAGGAAGAGCCTTGATGCAGCGACCGAAGCAAGTACGATTGCCAAGGAGCAATATGCGCTTGGGGTTATTTCGTTTTTAGACTTTTTGACTACGGAAAAGAGTTTATATGAATCACGTGTTGCATATATCTCAGCATTGAGCGATTTTTATACACAGAGAGTTAATCTATCGTATTTCCTGGGTGAATTATCATTCAATAAGGAGAGAGAATGAAAAAAAGGATTTTAATTATAATCGGTGGTATTATCCTGATTGCCGTCATTGTAATACTGAACCTGACTAATAAAGAAAGTGGAAAAGAGGTTGAGGTAGCGATTGTAAAAAAAGGAGATATTATTTCAATGGTGACGGCGTCCGGAGAATTACGCGCAAAATCACAGGTTGATATATCTGCAGAAACGATCGGTCGGATAAAGAAGATTCTTTTTCAGGAGGGGGACTATGTGAACAAGGGGTCTCTTCTTATCGAACTTAATGATGTTAATGCAAATGCAAATCGTAAACTTGCCCGGGCTCAGTTAGAACAGGCAAAACAGGATTTTATTCGAGGAAAAAAACTTTTTGAAAAGGAGTTAATCTCCAAAGAAAGTTTTGAAAAGATCGAGTTGGGTTATGAAATAACAAAGGCACAATATGAACAGGCACTTGATGCTTACAGAAAGACAAAGATATATGCTCCTATTTCAGGAACGATAATGAAGATCAATGTTGAAGAGGGCGAGACCGCAGTAATGGGCACAATGAATTATCAGGGGACTGTGCTCATGACCATTGCTGATTTATCCAAAATGCTCGCCGTGGTCAGGATTGATGAAACAGATGTGCCAGAGGTCAAGGTCGGTCAGGAGGTTGAGATCATTGCTGATGCCTTGCCTGATTCAACCTATCCAGGGGCAATAACCAAGGTTGGGCTAATGCCCATTACGAGTCAATTAACGACTGAGCAAGCAACTGATTTTGAGGTTGAAATTGAGATGAGTGAATTTTCATCATTACTTCGACTTGGGATGAATATGAAAGCCGATATTATCACAGACGAGAAGTCAGATGTTCTTACTGTTCCAATCCAGTCATCAGGCAAACGCAAGATTGCTGATAAACTTAAGGAGACTGTTTTTGTTGTGCAGGATGGTAAGGCAGTACTTACTGAAATCACAGTGGGAACATCGAGCGATACAGCAATTGAGATAATCTCAGGCATTGAACAAGGTGATACAGTGGTCATTGGGCCCTATCGTGTCCTTTCAAAGCTGAAAGATGGTCAAAAGGTCAAATTTAAGATTGCAGATGAGAACGAGTTCCGCCCCCCATTAGAATAGGTGTTATGACGATATGTTAAGCATAAACGTAACAAGAGGTTCAGCATTGATGCTGAGTGACAGATGATCAAGGTAGGGGTTGAATGAAGAAAACAAACGTTGTATGCCGAGCCGTAGATATCAAGAAAACTTATTGGCGCGGCAAGGTTGCGGTTGAAGCCTTATGCGGTGTAAATGTAGAGATAAAAAGCAATGCATATATTTCAATTATGGGCGCCTCGGGTTCTGGTAAATCGACCTTGATTCATATTCTCAGTTGTCTTGATTCACCAAGTTCAGGTGAATATTATCTTGAGGATAAATTGGTTTCAATGTATACAGATGAGGAGTTAGCAAAGATAAGGAATAAGTTTTTCGGATTTGTGTTTCAGACTTT
>JAGMEL010000360.1 GCA_023128195.1 Caldifarciminota bacterium
AATATATTTATAACCGGCCCGGTTGGTACGGGCAGGACAACCGCGATTACAAAGCTTTTAGAAAAAATAGAGGTTAAAAAGGGAGTTCTTGAGGACCTTGTATATGTAAACAATTTCAAAAATTCAGATATGCCTAATCTTATTGATATGTCTTCTGGTGATGGTAATAAATTAAAAAATGTCATGTTTAATTTAATTAAGAAACTAAAAACAAATATCCCTCAGGTCTTCAGCAGTGAAGAGTACCAGAAAAGAAGACAGAGTATAATAAGTAAATATGAAGAGCAACATCGTATATTATTAAGAGATTTTGAAAAAAGTGTTGAAAAACAAGGTTTTAAAGTTGTACAGGTCAAGATGGGACCATTTGTTCGACCAGCAATAATCCCGTTAATTGATGGTAAACCTACTAAAATGGAAAATGTTGAGACTTTGCTTAAACAAGGGAAGTTAAGTGAGAAGGAATACAAAAGGATGCAGAAAAAAATACATGAACTTGAAACTGATATGGCAACTATTTATAGTCGGGTAAGAGAAATCCAGGATACAGTTAATGCTGAAATGCAGAAGTTAAATGAATGGATGGTTAAACCGGTTGCGGCAGATTTGATTGATAATATCAAGAAAAAGTTTAAAGGAAAAAAGATTGAAAAGTACTTGCAGAATGTTTTGAAATCGATTATGAAAGATCTTGATCGGTTTTTAAAAAAGGATACAAAGGAAGATATGTTCAGGGAATATCAGGTTAACGTTCTGGTTGATAATTCAGAAACCGAGGTAATCCCAATAATTTTTGAAACAACACCTTCTTATAAAAATCTTTTTGGCACAATTGAAAGACACCCTGCTGGACCAGGTATATTTATAAGTGATTTTCTTAATATTAAAGCAGGTTCGCTTTTACGAGCAAATAGTGGCTATTTGGTCATTAACGCCTTTGATGCCCTTATTGAACCAGGGGTCTGGCAGGCATTAAAAAGAACTTTGCGTAATGGCGTGATTGATATTCAGGTATTTGATCCTTTTCATATTTATTCAACATCAGCTCTTAAACCCGAGCCCATAAGTATTGATGTTAAAATTATTATGATCGGTACACAGTGGTTATATTATCTTCTTTATTACCAGGATGAAGATTTTAAAAAGATTTTCAAGGTTAAGGCAGATTTTGATACGGTAATGAAAAAAAATGCAGGAAACATTAATGAGTACGCCTCATTCATCAAATCTATTTGCCATGAAGAGAATCTTTTACCGTTCACTAAACAGGCGATTGCAGATATTATTGAATACGGTGTCCGGATTGCTGGACGTAAAGACAAACTTTCTACAAGATTTCATATTATTGCCGACATGGTTCGGGAAGCTGATTACTGGACAAAACAGGCACACAAGAAAAGTGTTGGTGCGGATGATGTTGAAAAAGCAATCCTGGGCTGGCGTAGACGAGTGAATATGTACGAAGATAAGATTCAGGAAATGATTGAAAATAATATTCTCATGATCAGTACTAAAGGAAAGGTGATTGGTCAAATTAATGGTCTTTCAGTATATCAAACAGGCGGCTACAGCTTTGGCAGACCAACAAAGATAACTGCAAAAACTTCCTTAGGCAGAACTGGTATTATCAATATTGAACGCGAGGCAAATTTAGGTGGCAAAACCTATAATAAAGGGGTTTTAATTCTGAATGGTTTTTTAACATCCCGGTATGCACAAAATCAACCAATGTCGATCAATGCAACTTTGGGGTTTGAACAGTCATATAGTGAAATCGACGGCGATTCAGCATCAAGTGCCGAGGTCTATGCAATACTTTCCTCACTTTCAGATATTCCATTAACCCAAGAGATTGCAGTTACTGGCTCAGTCAACCAGAATGGGGAAATACAACCCATTGGTGGTGTTAATGAAAAAATAGAAGGGTTTTATAAAGTCTGTAAGGCAAAAGGACTTACCGGCAGGCAGGGTGTCATTATTCCAGATAGTAATGTTGATGATTTGATGCTCAGACAAGAAATTGTTGATATAGTAAAAAACAAAAAATTTCATATTTATCCTGTAAAGACAATTGATCAGGGTATTGAAATATTAACTGGTGTTAAGGCAGGTAGAAAAACAAAAGCAGGGTTTGAAAAAAACAGCATCAATTACTTAGTTGCTAAAAAATTGAAAGAATATGCTGCAAAGATGAAAGGTTTTGCAAAAGGGAAATAGTTTAACAGTAAACAGTAAAAAGATTGTAACTTCTTTGATAAAAATTCAATTCCATTCTATTATTTTTCTCATAAAATTTTTTTCTGTTTTACAAACCAATTTATTCCATCAAGAGGGGGGAAGAAATTTAGATGTTTTGAATTTTGATATTTGAATTTAAGTATTGTTTAAAGTTTAGAATTTAGTATTTGATTAAATAAAGAAAGGGGGCGTTTGCCCCCTTTCTTTATTTTTTCTTCAGTTTATAAGTTGCCGGTTTAACCTTCTTGAATATCTTTGGATAACGGTTTATCGTAATATAGACCGAACGCTCAGGATCTTTTCTGTGGAACCTATAACCATTTTTTCTGATTCTTTTAGTGATCTCTCGATAATGTAATGGCTTCTTGCTTCTTTTCAGGATGTCGATTGTATGTTCCCTGATTGAAAGCTTCTTCTTTTTCTTCTTCGGTGTTGTTCTTTTCTTTATCCTCTTTATTTGCTTCTTTTTCCTCTTCATCTTTTCCTCCTTTTCTTGCAAATATTAGGGTAAAACATCAAACCACAATATTTAATATTTTTCCTGGTACATAAATTAGTTTTTTTACCTTTTTATCCTGTAAATGACGTTGTATCTTTTCGTCCTTAAATGCTAACTCCTTTACTATGTTTTCGGTTATACTACCTTCGATCTCAATATGAGAACGGACTTTACCATTAATCTGTATTACAATAGTTGTAATTATATTCTTCAAATAATTCTTATCATAGCCAAGCCAATCTTGTTTTTCCAAACTATCTTTTTCTCCAATTATTGACCATAATTCATCTGCAAAATGGGGTGCAAATGGTGATAGAAGATGAATAAACGCATATATGCCATAGCCAAAAACAGTACCGTTCTTTTTGCAACTGTACAATTCATTTAAAAGTTCCCAGAGTGCTGCTATTGCCGTATTAAACTTAAATGATTCCAGATCTCCTGTAACCTTTGCTATGGTCTGATTGATCTTAATAAAGATAGTCTCTTCGTCTTTTGAGATTGACAGTGGTTTGTTCTTTACAATAGATGATTTACTTTCTGTGACCAGACGGTAGATTCGATTAATAAATCTTTCAGCACCAATGACTCCCTCATTACTCCACTCCATTTCACGTTCTGGAGGTGCAGCAAATACAATGACGAGCCGCGCAACATCAGCACCATGTTCTTGCACAAATTTACCTACAGAAACAACATTCCCCTTTGACGATGACATCTTCTTACCGTTTTTCAAAATCATTCCCAGATTGAAAAGATTTGTTGCCGGTTCGTCAACAGAGATATATCCTGCATCATAAAGGACCTTGGTAAAGAATCGAAAATATATTAAGTGCCCTGTAGCATGTTCGCTCGTACCGCCGATATACTGATCAATGGGAAGCCAGGTATCGGCATTTTGTTTCGAACAGAATTCCCTGTCATTCTTTGAATCCAGATATCGAAGGAAGTACCAGGAAGAGCAGACAAAGGTATCCATTGTATCAGGGTCACGTTTTGCAGTACTGCCACACGTTGGACATTTTATATTCATAAAACTAGCTACTCCGCCAAGTGGTGATTTACCTTTTGGCACATAGTTATCTATTTTTCTAGGCAAGAGAACAGGAAGTTCGTTTTCAGGCACAGGAACTATGCCACATTTGTCACAGTAGACAATCGGAATCGGCGCACCCCAGTAGCGTTGGCGGGATATAAGCCAATCTTTTAATCGGTAATTAACACTGGTCCCACCCAATTTTTTCTCAGCGAAGTAATTAGTGACTGCTGTAATACCTTTCTTTGATTCCAACCCGGAAAATTGTCCTGAATTCACCATAACACCAGGCTCTTCATAAGCATCGGTCATTGATGATGGTTCCAGCTTACTATCGGGAGGGTTTATAACGACTTTAATAGGCAAATCATACTTTCGGGCAAACTGGAAATCACGCGCGTCATGTGCCGGAACACCCATAACCATGCCGCTTCCATATTCTAACAGAACATAATCAGCAACAAAAATCGGAACCTGCTCGCCGTTAACAGGATTAATAACGTGACACCCGGTAAAGATACCATCCTTCTCCTTTTCCATACGTTCCATTTCTGTTTTTTTTGTTGCTTCTTTAATATAAGCTCGCACTGTAGCTCCATGCGAACTTCCACTTATCAAATCTTCAATAGCGGAATGTTCAGGAGCAATAGACATAAATGTTACTCCATAAATTGTATCAGGTCTGGTTGTAAAAACCTTAAAGGTGATGTCTTTTTCCGCTACCTTGAAGAGAATATCACATCCGTCGCTTTTGCCGATCCAATTCCTCTGGATTATTTTCACATTCTCTTGCCAGCCCTTAAGTTGATTTAAACCATCAAGTAATCTTTCCGCATACTCAGTAATTTTAAAAAACCATTGATTCAATTTTCTTTTTTCGACTGTAGCTTCACAACGGTAGCATTTGTCGTCAATAACTTGCTCATTTGCCAGAACGGTCTGGCAACCAGAACACCAGTTTACATATGCCTCTTTCTTATATGCCAGTCCTCTCTTATATAGCAGGAGGAACATCCATTGCGTCCATTTATAATAATCGGGCAGACAGGAGATTATTTCTCTATCCCAGTCATAACTGATACCGAGTGATTTTAGCGACTCGTCAGAAATTCGGATATTATCCATAGTCGATTTTTCAGGATGGATACCAGCTTTAATTGCCTGATTCTCTGCGGGCAATCCAAAGGCATCCCAGCCAAACGGGTGTAGTACATCATACCCCTGTCGCATCTTGAATCGTGCATATACATCACCGATAACATAGTTCTTGCAATGCCCCATATGAATATCGCCTGATGGATAGGCAAACATTTCAAGGCTATAAAATTTATTCTTGGGATTTTTACTTGTAGTAAATATCTTCTTTTTCTGCCAGTAGTTTTGCCATTTTTTTTCGACTTCGCTATGAATGTATATCATAAATTCTCGGTATATCTGGTTATTTCTCTACACTACTTGGATGCTTGAGAATCGAGTATCTCGGCACCACACTTTTCACAGTACCATGAATCCGGAGCATTCATATATCCACATTTTGGGCAGGGAGTACTTTTCTCTTGTTCTCCGTCAGATTCCGGTGAAACCTCTGGAGCGGCGGCTTGTTGTTCTTCTGGAACCTTTGGTATCACCGCCTCTTCTTCAACTAGTAGTTCATCGAGTTTTTTGTCTTCTCCAGGAAGTTTTTCCTCTAAGATATGCTCATCAATTTTAATATCAGCCTGAGGTATTACCTCGGGTATCACCTCGGGTGTTGCTTCGGGTGTTGTCACGGGTGTTTTTGACTCAATGGTTTCTTCAACATTCTTTATTTTAACGAAATCCTCAAGCCACTGTTTTCGTTCCTGTAATTTCTGTAAATTTGTTTTAGCTGTAACCAACTTTTCTTTGTTTTCATCGCTCAATTTTTCGAAAGATTCTTCGTCATATTCTCCAATAGAATAACGCAATTCAAGTTCTTCTATCTTGAAATTAATCTCTTTTTCCTCCTGGACGACCCTTTCTTCCTCCTGGTTTAGATTTATTAACTCCTCTTTAACAAGATCAACATTTTCCACCATTTTTTCATCAATCTTTCTTAATTTTCTTTCATACTCGTTTTTGACCTTCTTGTATACCCCAAGGCTAACGCTCTCCTTTTTTTCTTCGATTTTCTCTAATTTAGTAATTATATCACTGCGTTCTGCCTCGAGCTCTCGTAATTCCTGCCATTTATCTTTCATACATGGCTCCTTTCCTGAACAGGTTGGCATTTTTTAGAAAAAAAAGTTCTAACATCAAATTTGCAAAATATGAACTTTTTTTGACTCGCCGATCGATCTTAATAATTTCATCAAGAATGCTCGTGATCGATTTTTTGCTAAACCTAAAAGCATCCCTGTTTCTCTGAGTATAGAAAACCAATCCCCTTGTAAGTGCATCTACTATCTCTGCGTAAGAACGTAAATAAGGTCTCAGTTCTTCAAGGAGTTTAATGCTATCTCCCTCTCCTTTCAGAAATGCATCAACTATCTGATATTTATTAAAATCACACAACCCTTTTGCAAGATCTTTTATGCTATCTGTATCTAATGTTTTTGCTTCATAGAGATAGTTTTCAATTTTTTCAAATTCGTTTTTTAATCCAGTAATGTCATTGCTAAATTCATCCTCTAAATAACGGATTGTAGATGGCGAAAGATTCAGATTATCACGCTTGACTTTTGATATAATCCATTTATGAATAAGTGCTTTATTAGGACAGGAGGCAACACCTTTAGCATTTTTAAATAGACCAGCTATTTTTTTATAAACCTTATCAAATTTCTTCTCACTTTTTTTAACTCGGTAAGTCATAACCAAACAATTTTTAGATGACGTACTGTTCATGAATTTTGCGAAGTTTGTCAACGCCCTATAATCCAACTCCTCCAGATTTTTCACAATTATAAATCGCCGTGTTGATGCAAATGGTGTTAGATAGAATTTTGACATAATGTCTTCAATTGGCGTTTCGGATATGAAGAATGTATCAAGGTCAAATGATTCATTTACTTTCGATGCATCCTTGATGGTTCTTACAGTATTGTCAATAAGCAGTTGTTCATCACCAATTAAAATATATTGGTTGTAGACTTCGCCCTTTTTTAGTAATTCGCGCACTTCGCGTTCATTCATATTACTATTTTACATAAATTAAATATTCTGTCAAGTAGTAATAACTACACCAATTTCCCTCAGCCCCATGCACTACATCATTGTTTATTACATCCATCTACCGGCAATTTCTGTTTTGCAGAATTTACACCTATTCTTTTTCAAATTGATTACTGTAATATTATACCCTTTTCGGCCAACTATTATCTTACCACAATTTGGGCAATAGGTATTCTCTTCCGGAATACCGGGAACATTACCAATATATACGTAGTGAAGTCCGACATTATGTGCAATCTCTGAGGCTTTCTTCAATGTTTCAATTGGTGTTGGTGGTAAGTTCTGTAGTTTGTACTGTGGGTAAAACCTCGAAAAGTGAATCGGGGTGTCATTACCCAATTCATCTTTAATCCATTGGCATAGATCTTTTATCATACCTATTGAATCATTCTTGGTGGGAATGAGTAGATTGGTTATCTCAAGCCAAACTCCTTGTTTTTTAAGGGTTTTTAAAGTTTCGAGCACAGGATAAAGAGTTCCCCCTGTAATATCTTGATAGAATTTATTACTATAACCTTTTAAATCAATGTCTGCGCCATCAAGATAAGGGATTAATTCGAGTAATGGTTTTTGGTTTATAAAACCGTTTGAGTGATACATATTAAGGATATTTTTTTCTTTCGCAGCTTTTGCTGTTTCGAGCATATACTCAAAGAATACAGTAGGTTCTGTATATGTGTAGGCAATAGTGGGCGCATTATATTCTAATGCAAGATTAACCATCCTCTCAGGAGATATTTCAAAATTAATAGTTTGGTCAGGATTTGCCTGGGAGATATCCCAATTCTGACAATTTTTACAAGTGAAATTACAGCCAGCAGTAGCTAAAGATAATGCTGTAGTACCCGGGAAAAAATGGAACAACGGTTTTTTCTCAATGGGATCAATGTGGACAGCGCAAGGATTAGAATGGACAAGAGTATAGTATTCACCATCACGATTTTCTCTGACACGACAAAATCCTCTATTACCTTTTGTAATAATACACTTCCTCGGGCATAATAAACATTTAATCTTCTTTTTTTGTAGTTTTTCATAATACAAGGCTTTTTGAGGTTTAATGAAGCCGATCTTGGCTTCCTGGGCATTCCCGAATTTTACCAGTTTGGATAAAATTGCACCGCCCAGCGTTACCAATCCACATTTTTTCAGAAAGCTGCGCCTGGAGACAACCTTTTCAAAAAAAAGATTCATAATTTATTATAAACGATTATCAAACAATTGTCAACCATATAACCCTATAATTTTAGACTCATAAATTGCTATTTTGGTTTAACCTCTTAAACTCTCTAAGTCGATTAAATTCAATCCCGTTTCTTTATCCCTTTTCCTTTTTAAGACTTTACTGAAAGGCAGTATTATAATCTCTAAGGTTGCTGGAACAATTGCTTGAAATAAATGTCCTCCAAATGCATTGAAATCACAGTTAGTAATGGTTACATGACAATGAATTACTATTTCATCTTTGAATTTTGAAATATTGCCAGTAAGGTTAGTAAATTCATATTCACCTTCAAATACTTTTTTAATATAAGTTTTCTTGTGGGCATTAAAATAACCTAGAACTAAATCCTTACCAACTCCAAGGCCAAAGAAAAATGCACCTTTGATTTTTTTGGTTTTAGCCGCTTTCTGTAGTGAAGCAATGATCTCTTCACCTTTTTGAAGCCGCACGACATAATAGGTCTCACGTTTGCTGATTTTCATTTTTCCTCCTCAATACTTTATTATACCAAAATTTGTGACCTGTTCAAGTAAACGATGGTATTAAACCCGATTTGACCATTTGTCTGAATGGGATCATGCCTTGACAGGGTGATCGAGAATAAAGAGTAGGGCGTTTACGTCCGTCGTATTTTGAAGTTTTGAGGTTACGAGGTTCAGAACTTCTGAACTTCCTAGCTTCTTAAGTTCATCTTTATCTTGACTTCACAATTTTTTAAATTATACTAAAACATGGAAGATATTGTCAGAAAGATCAATCGTGAGGAACTTGAAATACTTTTTCAGATGTCGAGTTCACTCTCTTCAACTTTAGAATTTTCAAAGATTCTGGACATTATCATTGAAAGTACGAAGACATTGCTGAAAGCAGAGGCGAGTTCTCTCTTATTATTAGACGATACCACAAATGAACTCTATTTTGCCAGTGCGACCGGGGATGTATCAGCACGCTTAAAAAATCTTACTGTGCCATTAGATAAGGGCATTGCAGGAGCCTGCGTCCGCACAGGAAAACCAAAGATTGTCAATGATACATCAGCAGATAACGAATTCTATTCAGGGATTGATAAACAAACCGGTTTTGCAACAAAGTCAATCATTGCGGCGCCTTTAACTATCTCTGGAAAGACGATTGGTGTCATTGAGGTTCTTAATAAAAAATCCAAACAAGTTTGGAATAAAGATGATACAGAACTTTTAATAATTATTGCCATGCAGGCTGCTCGGGTAATCCAGAATGCCCGGATACATCTCAAGATGCAAAAACAGCAGCATTTGTTAAGAAATGAGATTGATGCACATTATAAAATAATTTCCGCGAGCGAGGAATTAAAAAAGGTTTTGCAACTCGCTGAAAAGGTTGCTCCAAGTGCAACGACAGTATTACTGCTTGGTGAAAACGGTACAGGTAAAGAACTCATTGCTCGCTATATTCACCGATTGAGCCCAAGAAAAGAGGAATCATTTATTGCGGTAAATTGTGCTGCAATTCCTACGACATTATTGGAAAGTGAGCTATTTGGTCATGAAAAGGGCGCATTTACTGGTG
>JAGMEL010000361.1 GCA_023128195.1 Caldifarciminota bacterium
AACGATATTCCTTGATGAAATTGGCGATCTTCTACCTGAGACACAGAGCAAACTGCTCAGGGTGTTGCAGGAGCGTGAAATTAAACGTCTTGGAGGAACAAGGCTTATTAAGGTTGATGTACGGGTAATTGCCGCCACAAATCAGAATCTTGATGAGACGATAAAAAAGAAATTATTCCGCGAAGACCTTTTTTATCGACTGAATGTATTCCCTATACAGATTCCACCATTAAGAGAGAGAAAAGATGATATTCCATTATTAGTGGAGCATTTTCTCTCAATTTATACAAGGGAGATGAACAAGCCGGTTAAACAGATAAATGATGAGGTTATGGAGAAACTTTTAGCTTATCCCTGGCCAGGAAATGTGAGGGAATTGCAAAATGTTATTGAAAGGGCAGTTGTTCTATCAAGCGGTGAAGAAATAGACATAGACTGTTTAATGTTTCCTTTAAAAACACCAACAAGGCTAATAAGTTATAATAAAGGGTTGAAACAAGCAGTAGATAAATTTAAGATAGATTATATCAAAGAAACAATCAAACGATGTGGCGGTAATCAGAAAAAGGCGAGTAAGATTTTGAAGATTCAACCCTCGTATCTTTCTCGCCTTTTACATAAGCATAAAAATAAAACTATTAGTTAATGCAATAAGATAACCCAGCCCAGACCATCTCAATTCCGTCTTGTTGGGGAAAACCATGGTATTGATAATAGCAATCTATTGATATTCTCTTTCCAAGAAAAAGACTGAGTCCAGCATAGCCTGCACCCATTAATCGTGGTGTAGATGTTTCAATATATTCATTAAGCTGTCCTGATCTGGCTGCTTCAGCAATGTTAAGATCATTATAGAATAGCATAGTTCCTTCGATTCCAAAGGATGGCACAATTGGAAAATTCCCTAATCTTGGTTTAATTTTTAAGCCAAGCCCAATTCCGGCAGAGGATGTGGAAATAACTGGATCATTAAAATATGAAATTGATGGCTCAAGATAAACACTCGTTATAGTTTCAGCCTGTATATTAAATTTTGCGCCGTAAAACATGGATTGAATCTGCTCCTGAGTAATTGTTTCGTAGTTTTCATCATACTGGCTTCCACCAGCAATCCCTATTCCGATTCTCCCACCAAAGGCAAGAGAGATTATGATTAATATAAAAGATATTTTTTTCATTTTGCACCTCTACTATATCTATAGTGCAAATTCTGTGCCAGATTTACAAGACTTAAGCCTCGAAATATGATAGAATTAAATTTTGCTTTCAGGCTTCATGTTGCACAAAAGTATAATATGTTGTCTAAAAAGATAATTTAATGAGCAGACCCTTGACAAAATCAATATTTTGTCAAGGGTAGTCATTGATATATTTGATGTCAATGACGTCTGCGAATTAACCCCGCACCTTGTTCGGCATAAATACGAAGATAAACCACTATTTATTCCTGGGGTTCTACAGAATGCGTCATCAATGCGTACACATTAAGCAAAACAAGGTGCGGGGTTAAATTCGACTACAGATTTATGAGTGCTCACCTATTGGTTAGCTCCATAAATCTAAGTCTCATTTAACTTTTAGGAATTTTTCTTACTTGATCAACCCTAACCACGGACCAAGTAAGAATTGGATTCTACCGATCAATAGGCTGACACGAGCCATAACTGTATAGCCAAATGATGCCCCAAATCCTATCATTATAAATATAATGCCGAGCCGTGATGTATGACCAAGAATACCTTTATGTTCTTTGGAAAAGAAAAAGTATATGAGTGTACAAACAACACCAATAAAAATAATCAATGCCCATATGCCATTAAGTGGATTGATAAAACTTTCCGGCGTCACAATAGTTCCTCCAACCTGCCTGAGAATCTCAGCCTGAAAATAGGCTGGGATTGATATACCAGCACCCCAACCAATTATAAAACCAATTGGAATACGCACGAGCCAGGAAATTTTTGGAATGAATCTCGCGAAATACATAAGTCCTAAAAGCAATGGGATAATATAAATAAAATTACCAGCGACAAGTTGATCATAAAGATTGGGTTTTAAGGAGTTATGCCAGTATAAGGCAATAAAGTAACCATTTGCCACGCCTACAAAAAGGTGTTCACCAAATTTATAAAACGCATTATCTTTAAACAAAAACGAAAATATCATCAGGGTTAAAATTGCTCCAATCCATATCCAGGGGTCAGGACTCATTTTTTTCTCCGCGAGAAAAAATAACCAATATTTCCCAAAATAATAAGAATTATTATTAAAAGATGTATCATTGATTGTGAGTTCATGCCTGTTTCAGCCGTTCCCAATTCAGTCGCATAACCATGTTCAAAAACCAGTTTTTCATATTCTGCGGCACCTTTCATACCAGACATCATACCAGAAACCTGGCCTGTTTGTAAGAATGGATAGTATTTGGGTGCCATTACTGCTGTTAAACCGACACCGACTTTCACACCATATCTTGTTTGTGCATATCGTATCCAATCCAGAGGATAGTCTGCAGCAGCCAAGATAATTGCAATCGCAACGTCCTTATAATTTCTTACTCTTTGCATCAGAGGAAAAGAATCTACTGAGTTCCTGAAATGATCTCGAGGGAAAACACTTTTAATACTTTCACCCATTTCTAATATTGCTGCTAACCTGCCAGATTTCCACCCGAGATAAACATAATCCTCACCATAGATTATTGAATCTTCTCTGCTCAACGCAGTACTATTGAGTTCATCAACTACAGTAGCAAAGGCTTCAACTGCAAGTCCTGGTCCCTGCGGGTCAAAAGAGACACCAACAATCGGTATATTCCGCATAAAACAATGTTTTAGTAATGCTATTGCCATGGGACGGCATTCAGGCATGGTCTGTGGACTATACTCAAATGCTATCATAATAACTTTATCATCAGGTGGTAAGGAATCAACAAAATCAAATAATTTTTGGGTTTGGGGCATTACGTTCTGGGGAATCGTGACTTTTACGAAAAATGGTAAGATAATAAATAGAGTAAGCAGGATATAGATTATTCTCCGATCGATTTTTGATATAACTTCATACCACTTCATTCTTTGCCTCCGAGCCATGAACGTTCAATCCCGAGAATGATTTTTAAAGCCGTTGCAATTGAACCAAAGGCAACACCGAGTAAGATGCCACGCTGCGATGCCATATTAGGAACCCGCATAATCCATTCTGCAAAAGCAGGAAATCTCGGGTGTATATACTGGCCAAAGGGCATAAACCCGATCATAACAATGAACGCTGCAATCAATAGCAGGGTTGCCTCAAGGCTTCTTGCTCTGAATGCCCGGTATGCCGCTGATGCCATATAATAGGCAAGAAGGGCAAACATTGTTGCGCTCAATGGTGCGAATATATTTAAATAAATCTTTTGAAAGAGTGAGCCGGCATCTACTCCCCAGAATAGACCGATTATTGCCATTGCAAACATACCTGTCAGTGTCACAATACTATAGGGCCAATTGTCTTTTTTCCTTTGAATTTTACCACCGTGATGCCGGATTAAATTACCGATTGCCAGAACCATTGCAAAGGCACTAAGAATAATGACCCATTTAAGAATCATACTATTAAAATTCTGGGATACAGGATGCGGAATAAAGAATTGGATAATCATCAATATTCCCATTATAAGACAGATTGCAAGAGGTATGCTACGTTTCATTGTACGCTCAATAATGTAAGTAAATTTAATTTAAAAAATGCAACGATGGTGAATCCGAACAATATAATGAGCACGATTAATTTTCCATAGTCCTGCGCCTTTAAAGCACCAAGCAGTAATGGTTCATGCGATAGATATGCTGAGGCAGCATAAAGCTCTTCACCAATAAGAGTATAATCACAAGCAGTAACAAAAAATGGTAACTGAAGCACTGAATCAGAGCCCGCAATCTGAAATGCTCCACTCTGGGCACCAGTTTCCGCCATAATCAATGACTCTGCCCAGAACCTGCCAATGAAAAAATTGGTTGCCGGTTTTTCGCGCAGCATAATACCATTGACTGCAGCAGCAAAACCAAATTGTGCTTCAGTCAAATAACGCACATAGTCTTCCTTGAATTTATCCGGTCTGCCCTGTGCAATAAATGCTTCTTTAACAACCTCTTTTCCCACAGTATATACTACGGACCAGCGATTAGGTACTATTAGCGGCGTATCATAAAGCGCAATCTTTTTTGCCACCTCGCCCAAAATATTCATCGAGGCAATCGTTGCAGTCCAATCAATATCACCCAGACCCGGAACATAAAGAATTGGCTTGCCCATTTCAGTTGCCCTGCCAACTGCCTCTTCAACTGCATCCAATCCTGGAATCTTTCTAATAAAAAGTTTCTTGCCGGCCTTTGCCTGTGCAACGAAATACGCCAAAAGTAAAGCAAAAATTAATATACAAATCAAAACATTCAATCTACCTACATGGAAAATTTGTGGATAAGATTTAACTGTATTACTCGGTTCTGAATAGAATGATTCGCCATTTTTTACTGCTGCAATAACATAAATATATTCTTTACTATCTTCTGTTTTATCATCTTCAAAAAAGGTATTACCATGTTTTGTAAATCCCATTTTTTCAAAGGTTGTATCAGGTAATGTCCGTCTTAATATTACATATTTCTCAACGAGTAAATCGTCTTTTGAAATCTGCCAGTTTATAAAAATTGCAGAACCTGCATCATTGGGCTTGTCTACTGCTTTCATCTGAATCGGAGGAGATATTGCAAGAACAAAGAGTAAATAAATCACCTCTTATTGTATATAAAAAGTCGATTATGTCAACCCCGTTAGATAATATAAAAGCGCTCAATTTAATTAGTAAAATAATACACTATCACACGATCGAGGAGCATAAACATATTTGAAGATTAGTATCTAACGGGGTCAACAACACGTTTTCAGGAGTGGTAATTGGGATTGGGTTAGGATGCTGGAATATATTTTTATTTAAATTATTACGCTCTTCGCTCTTCGCTAAGTGCGGGGTCACTGCACTCTTAACAGCAAGAGTAGATTTAAGCCAAGAAATGAAAGAATCGTGAATCCGAACAATATAATAAGCACGATTAACTTACCATAGTCCTGTGCCTTTAAAGAACCAAGTAGTAATGGTTCGTGCGATAGATATGCTGAGGCAGCATAAAGCTCTTCGCCAATAAGAGTATAATCACAAGCAGTAACAAAAAATGGTAACTGGAGCACTGAATCAGTGCCCGCAATCTGAAAAGCACCGGTCTGGGCACCGGTTTCCGCCATAATCAATGACTCTGCCCAGAATTTGCCAATGAAAAAATTGGTTGCCGGCTTTTCGCGCAGCATTATACCATTGACTGCAGCAGCAAAACCAAATTGCGCTTCAGTTAAATAACGCACATAGTCTTCATTAAATTTATCTGGTCTGCCCTGTGAAATAAATGCCTCTTTAACAACTTCTTTTCCCACAGTATATACTACGGACCAGCAATTGGGTACAATTAACGGGGTATCATAAAGCGCGATCTTTTTTGCCACCTCACCGAGGATATTCATCGAGGCAATCGTTGCTGTCCAATCAATATCACCAAGACCCGGGACATAAAGAATAGGCTTGCCCATTTCAGTTGCCCTGCCAACTGCTTCCTCAACTGCGTCGAGTCCCGGAATTTTTCTAATAAAAAGTTTCTTGCCGGCTTTTGCCTGCGCAACGAAATATGCCAAAAGTAAAGCAAAAATTAATAGACAAATCAAAACATTCAATCTACCTACATGAAAAACCTGGGGATATGATTGAACAACATTGCTTGGTTCAGAATAAAACAACTTGCCATTTTTTATTGCCGCTACAATATATTTGTATTTCTTGCTATCTTCAGTTCCATCGTCTTCAAAATGAGAAACATCTCGTCCCGTAGACCCGATTTTTTCGTATACAGTATCAGGCAAAGTTATTCTCAAAACTATATAACCATCAATCAAGGAATCAATTTTACAAAGGCTCCAACTTAGATAAATACCAGAACCCGCATCATTTGGTTTATCCCTTGCCTCAAGTTGTGTTGGTGGATATATAGTGAGCATGAGAAATAGATATATCACGTGTTATAATACTCAAAAGATTTCATTAAGTCAACCCCGCACCTTGTTTAACTCATTGTACATGCAGTGCGTAGGATTTCTGTGGAACCCACAAAAGTCCAAAAGAATCATCCGTATGCGTATGCCGAACAAGGTGCGGGGTTGACTTATAATCACTTTTATTTATAATACGCTATGAAAATTTTAGTAACGAGTGCATTACCATATGCTAATGGTAACATTCATCTTGGCCATCTTGCCGGGGCATATCTGCCTGCGGATATTTATGTACGTTATCAGCGATTAAAAAACCGGGATGTTATATATATGTGTGGTACTGATGAACATGGTGTTCCAGTGACAATAAGTGCTGAAAAGCAAAATAAGACACCCAAGGAAATTGTTGATAATTATTATAAATCAATAAAAAAATCATTCGGGGACTTTGGTATGACATTTGATAATTTCTCACGTACGACACTATCGATTCATCATCGTATGGCTCAGGATTTTTTTCAAAAAATATATAATAAAGGCTACATATATCCGAAAGAGATAGAACAATTCTATTGTCCAAGATGTAAGCGATTTCTACCGGACCGCTATATTATTGGAAAGTGCCCGCGCTGTGCAGCAGATGGTGCAAAAGGAGATCAGTGTGAAAGTTGTGGACGGTGGCTTGAACCTTTTGAACTTGTTGAACCAAAATGTTTGATCTGCGAAGGCATACCACAGAAAATAAAGACAAAACATTGGTATTTTAAACTTTCAGCATTTCAGGATAAATTGAGCGATTGGATAGAAAAGAAAACAGACTGGAAAGAACATGTATTGGGTTTTGTAAAAGGTTGGTTAAAAGAAGGACTCCGGGATCGTCCAATAACAAGGGATATGTCCTGGGGTGTTCCGGTCCCACTTGAACAAGCAAAAGGTAAGGTTTTGTATGTCTGGTTTGACGCTCCGATTGGATACATTTCTTCGACAATTGAGTGGTCAGAGAAAAAAGGTAAACCTGATTTATGGAAAGATTATTGGTTAAGCAAAGAAACCAAGCTTGTTCATTTCATAGGCAAGGACAATATTGTATTTCACGCCCTTATCTGGCCAGCAATGCTCATGGCTTATGGAGATTATGTCTTACCATCGGATATACCAGCTAATCAATTTCTTAATCTCGAGGGTGACAAATTTTCAACATCAAAAAATTATGCAATATGGCTGCCTGATTATTTGAAAGATTTCCAGGCAGATTCCTTGAGATATACCCTCACGCGTAATGCTCCAGAGGCGCGCGATACTGATTTCACATGGCGTGATTTCCAGGCATGGCATAATAATGAGCTGGCTGACACACTTGGCAATTTCATTAATCGCACGCTCACCTTTATTAATAAATACTACAATTCGTCAGCGCCAAAGGCATCCAGCTTTGCTGACAATGATAAACGTATGCTCGATATATTATCAAAAGCTCCTGCTATAATCGGTGAAAAGATTGAGCATTTTGAATTTAAAAACGGATTACAGGAAGTGATGAAAATTGTGCAGGAAGCAAACCGTTATTTTGACAAGGAAAAGCCGTGGGCAACCCGTATGACCGATCCGTCGACCTGTGAAAAAACATTGAATGTCTGCATGAAAATTGTAACATCTCTCTCAGTATTAATCGAGCCTTTTTTACCATTCACCGCCGACAAAGTAAAGAAAATGATAAACTTCATACCGCAGGATTGGGATGGAATCAGTGAGCCAAAACTCGCTTCAACAATCGGCAAACCTGAAATTCTCTTTCAAAAAATTGATAATGATACTATTGATATCCAAATTAAAAAACTGAAAAAAACTGATATTACCATTGAAGAATTCCGAAAAATAGTGTTGAAAACCGCCAAAATTTTAAAGGCTGAAGTTGTGCAAGGAAGCAAAAATCTTATAAAATGTATAGTTGAAATAGGTGATGAAAAACGCCAAATAGTAGCTGGCATAGGTAAAGACTATAAGCCCGATGAATTGGTTGGCAAAACAATTGTTATTATTGAGAATCTGCAGCCAGCAAAAATCAGGGGGGTATTGTCTCGAGGTATGCTATTGGCGGCTGATACAAAAGAAGGTATTATTCTTTTAACCCCAGATAAACCCGTTTCATCAGGCGCAATTATTAAATGAAGGAAATGAGGATATCAGGATATCAGAAGACCAGAATATCAGGGAAAAATATTCTACCCCAGTCTCCTGATCCCCTGATGTTCTGACATGATCGACACCCATTGCCATTTAATAGACCCACAGTTTAGAAAAGACCTCGATGAAGTTTTAAAAAGAGCTCTGAAAAATGGTATAAATAAAATTGTTAATGCGGGGTATGACGTTAAAACAAGCCAGGCAGCAGTGGAAATGGGTAAAGAGATAACCTGGTTATTACCAGCAGTTGGTATTCATCCCAATGAAACTGCAGAACAATTAATAAAAGAGATGAGCGATATTGAAAAAATTCTGAAACAAGAAAAAGTTATTGCAATCGGCGAAACTGGACTCGATTATTATCGTGATCGATCACCGCGCGATGCACAGCAGGAACTTTTTCGTAAACACATTCAGAGTGCAAGAATCTATAGTCTTCCCCTGCTCATTCATACAAGAAATTCCATTGATGACACAATTGGGATACTTAAAGAAGAAGACTACCACTGTGGTGTTTTCCACTGCTACAGCGGAACCTTAGACCAGGCAAATATCATACTTGATATGGGTTTTTATCTTGGCTTTGGCGGTATCCTCACTTTTTCAAAACGAATCCGAGATATATTCGAGAGATTACCGATTAATAGAATTGTGCTAGAAACTGATGCGCCGTTTTTAGCGCCTGCCGGACACAGAGGCGAGCGAAATGAACCTTATTATATTATTGAAACATTAAACACCGCCGCTAATATATTAAACGTGCAACCTGATCATTTAGAGGAAATTTTTGATAGAAATGCAAAAGCACTCTTCTCGTTATAAGAAAAGATTGGGCCAGCATTTCTTGATTAGTAAAGATCTGGCAAAGAAAATTGTTGATTTTGCTGAAATCGAAAATGAGATCGTGCTCGAGATTGGTTCGGGCAAAGGTATATTAACCAGGCAGATTGCACAAGGAGCAAAAAAAGTTTTTGCTGTTGAAATCGATAAAAAGCTTGCACAAGTACTAAAAAGAATGAATCTTCCAAATATTATAATCATAAATAATGATTTTCTGAAATTGGATTTAAAAGATTATCAAAGACCAGTAATTGTTGGTAATATTCCTTACTCAATAACAACGCGCATCTTTGAGGGGCTAATTGAACAAAGAAATTATATTAAAAGGGCAGTATTGACCATTCAAAAAGAGTATGGTCAACGGATACTTGCCAAGGTTAATTCCCGTCAATATGGAATGATTACTCTTCATGTAAACTACTACTATCAGATAAACAAGGCGTTCGTTATTCCAGCACGATACTTTTCGCCTCAGCCAAAAGTAAGTTCCGTTGTTATTTCTTTAACAAGAAAGAAACCACGATTTGTATTAAAAGACGACAAAGCGTTTTTTGAATTAATCAAGGGTATTTTCTGCTATCGCCGAAAATCTTTAAAGAATGCATTAATAAGTTATTTGCATAAATTGCCTGAACATATTGATAAGAAAATCTTAGGGAAAAGACCGCAAAATTTAACCCTGAACGATTTTTATCGAATATATAAGAATTTAGCATCAGCATGAAAAAAAGCAGAGTGTACATAAAAGAGGGTAAGCAATTAAAAGAATCGATTACCGAACTCTTTCAGAATTTGGGTATTACAAATATAAAAGGTAAAAAGGTGTTTGTAAAACCAAATATGCTAAGACCAGCAAAACC
>JAGMEL010000362.1 GCA_023128195.1 Caldifarciminota bacterium
GCGGCAGTGGTAAAAAATACAAAAAGTGCTGCGGTAGATCTAAATAATAAAATAAGACAGAGCAAGCTCTGCCACTACAATTACTTTCGAATAGCCCAATAAACCTATCCTGCTTGTCCTATCTGTCCCGAGTATATCGAGAGGACCACAGTTGATGGATTAGGTAACTACTAAACTCTCACTCAAATGTATTTATCGCTGTAATCTTGTTTTTATCTATGTAATCATATTATATGTTTATATATCTCTGAAATCTGTTTCTTATCTCTGTACTCATATTGCTTATCACTGTAATCTATCCCTGATCACTGTAATCGAAAGTTTCTGCATACAGAAACTTCAGTAGAGCGATACAAAACCTTTTTTTCGACCATATCTGTCCATGAGCAGAAAAACCCCCATCCCAAAAGTGACCCAGACAACCAATATCAAAGAGAGACGCAGAAATATCGTACCAAGATCAAACGAAATGTGTTCACCGAGGAGCAAATGCCTTACACCCATTACACCATACGTCGTTGGTAGAAAAAGGGATACTTTCCTCAAGAAAATAGGTAGCACTACCAATGGATAGGCTATTGGCGTAACGATTATCATCAACGTACTCAATACTTCAGATAAAACCCACCATTGTTTAAGACCTATGGTAAGACCGGCAATCAACACTCCAAGCCCATAGAGACTAAATAGCATCAATGCGACGATGAACAGGACAGATAGAACACCTGTGGTGCCTGTGGTCTTAAACGAAATAGCGAAGACAAAACTGATAATGAACGCTTGAAACATCATGATAAGTCCTTGATGGAGTGTGGAATGAAAAGCCATACCAGCAACATATACCCATCGCGGCACTGGTGCTGCAAAGACAGTATCGAGTGTTCCATACCACTGTTCCTTGCGTAGTGACCATCCCATTGCCCAACAAGCAGTATTCAGAAATCCCATGATAAGATACCCGATGAACGTATAGGCAATCATATCGCTAACTCCGGTCAAACTCCTTAAGTGTTCAGAAAAACGACCACCCAGTATTGCAATACCAAAGAGGAAATATGGCAGTAGATAAATAAATGGTCCGATAAACTGACGAAAGAAATCTGGCTTGTACTTCCACTCAATCCGCCACTCTTTTATGTTTTCGGCATTAATTGCTCTGAGATAATGGATTACTCTACTCATAGGATTTCCTAATCTCCTTGTCTCCTGGTCCCCTTGTCTCCTTGTCTGCTTGTCTCCTTGTCCCCCCATCCCCTTGTCTCCTTATAATCTGTGTATTAGTAGTGTGCAAGCGTCCCCTTTGTTTTTGTCCTCTTCTCAATACGCATGAATATCCAAATACCTAACGGTACGATCGCAGCATCTAAACCAAGCAGAACCAGACTATTCTTTACAAAATCAAACTCAATACCCAATAAGATACCGCGCAGCGCGACTAACGCATACGTCAGGGGAATAAACACACTCACTGCCCTCGTTATAGGATGAACTTCAACAGGATAACGAATCGGTGTAAAAAGAAAGAGGATATACTCAAAAAGATGGAGAATACCCTGTGATTCTTTAATAAGTAGTGTAAGCGCAGCGGCAATAAATCCAACTCCATACAACCCGATCATGAGCAGAAGCAAGAAGAAGACAATCGGGATAATCCTGGTAAGCGTAATGGTGAGACCAAAAAAGATGACACATATTGATATTTGAACTGCAACGAAAAATGTCGACAGTATTGAGTTATACAACGCCTTACCTAAAAGAATGTAGAACGGTCGCACGGGCGATGAAAGTATATGTTCGAGAGTACCATAAAACATCTCATTTCTCAATGCATTGCCCATGCTCCATACTGCAGTAAACATATAGGTGCTGAAGATCCCACCGATGAGGACGTAAGGGATATATTCGCCGGTTCCTGCGAGATTACTGAACGCAGTACTATGAAGACCGCCAATAAGTGCTTTGCCCTGAAATATCAAAGGCACGACCCATAAGAGTGGTGAAATGATCCAGAACACAATCTCAATAGGATAAGCAAGCAGGATTTTAACATCTTTCTTGATTTCTGCAATGATCACGCGCATACTATAACCGCAGACAACGCAAAAAACCCGCAAAATGCGCAGAGGATTTATTATCAGCGGTCTCTGAGTGCATTCTGCGGCCTCTGCGAATAGTCGTCTTTCAAACTCGCACCAGTGAGGTGGACAAATACATCTTCTAATGTTGGAGAAGTAACAATCACTGAAAGAACCTTAACCCGTTCGCGGACTGTATCGATAACACGACTCAAAAGGTCTTCTGGATTCTCAGTATTCATTCGAATATAGGTAAGACCATCTTGTTTGCCAATATTCAAGCTTACAGATTCCCGAAAATGCTTAAAAACCTCATTGTCGAGGTCTCCAAGACACTTAACTTCTAAAACTTGTTCCTGCGGCATGCTTTGTTTTAACAAAACCGGTGTATCGAGCGCCTTTATTTTGCCATTATACATAAATGCCACACGTTCACACAATTCATCAGCTTCATCCATGTAATGGGTTGTCAAAAGAATCGTCTTCCCCAGTTTCGTGTGGAGTTCATCTTTTATAAAACCACGAATAAACCTCGCAAAATATGGATCCAACCCCAGAGTTGGCTCGTCGATTAACAAGATTGGTGGATCGTGGATTAAGGTACGAGCAATTGACAATTTTTGCTTCATGCCAGAGGACAGCCTTTCAACCCTTTCACGTGCCTTATTCTTGAGATCCATTAGTTCGAGCAAATAATCGATCCGTTCAGCGGTTTTTTTTCGAGGTACACCGTAAAGCGCTGCGAAATACTTGAGATTTTCAACTGGTGTCAGTTTCCAATACAGAGATCTCTCGCCACCAGTTAACACGCCAATCATCCGTCTCACGCCTAAAGGATCTTTGTTGATATCATACCCACCTACTGTAGCAGTTCCTTCATCAGGTATGAGCAGAGTGGATATGCATTTTATAAGTGTTGTCTTACCTGCTCCATTCGGACCAAGCAAACCAAAAATCTCACCTTCCTTGATTTCAAAACTGACCCCATCCACTGCTTTAATTTCATCCTTACGCTTTTTCTTAAATAGCTTTACAAGCCCCTTGAGCACGATGTTTTTCTTTGCAGACATAGGAATAATATTATCCAATTATTTAAATTATGCAAGTACTTATGGAAAAGACATCCGAACAACTGAGATATTGACTTACACTGAAGCCGTATGTATAATGGATTGTATGATATATCAAAAATTCGGTTTGATAATCATTTTGATTATCCTGGTGATTTTTGGCGGTACTGCTGGTTATCAAATTATTGAAGGTTGGACATTCATCGAGGCTCTCTACATGACCGTTATTACAATATCAACAGTGGGATTTAAAGAAGTCGGACAGCTTTCAGGAACAGGTAGAATTTTTACTATTTTTTTGATATTAGGTGGAATTGTCGTAATTACAAGCGGAATTAGTTTAATATTCTCTTCAATTATTGAGGGAACATTTGGCGAAATTATCAGGAGGCAAAGAATGGAGAAAAAGTTGGCGAGAATCAAAAGCCATTTTATAATCTGTGGCTTCGGAGCAGTTGGTGAAGATGTAGTAAATGAATTTATCCGTGAAAATAAACCGTTTGTTTTAATAGAAAAGGATAAAGTTATTTTAGACAAATTATTAAAAGAATTTCCTGATACAATTTTTGTAATTGGTGATGCCACAGATGATGAAATACTGAAGAATGCCCAAATTGAAAAAGCAAAAGGGATCCTTGCTGTATTAGGAAAAACCGCTGACAATCTCTACATCTGCCTCTCTGCTCGTTCATTAAATCCAAAACTAAGAATTATCGCGCGGGTTATTGAAAGTGAATCGATTGACAAATTAAAAAAAGCCGGAGCAGATTATGTCTTTTCTCCTGAAAAAATCGGAGGTATACGATTAGCTGCAGCTGCGTTGAAACCAGCAGTCACTTCTTTTCTAGATGCAATAATCAGAGGTGAATACCTTGACCTTGTTCTTAATGAGGTTGAAGTTCAAGAGCATTCTTCCATTGTTAGAAAAACATTAAAAGAATCAGAAATTTCAAAAAATATAGGCGTTATCATTTCAGCAATAAAATCTGCGAATACGGATAAATTGAATTTTAACCCGAGTTCTAAAACCATAATAAATCCAAGTGATATTCTTATTGTATTCGGCTCATCAAACCAGATTAAGCAACTCAAAAAAATATGTTCATAATTACGTAAAAAAATCGAAATTATGGCACTTAAAAAAGGGCTTGGACCCTGGGATGTTTTTGCTATTGCAGCCGGAGCTATGATCAGCTCAGGGCTTTTTATCCTTCCCGGGCTTGCCTTTGCCAAAGCCGGTCCGGCAATGATTCTCGCTTATATTATTGCCGGTATATTAGTTATACCGACACTGCTTGCCAAAGCTGAACTCGCTACTGCAATGCCAAAGGCAGGTGGGGTCTATTTTTTTATAGAAAGAAGCATGGGTGCTGCACCAGGCACTCTGGCTGGAATTGCCGCATGGTTTTCATTGAGCTTTAAAAGCGCTTTTGCTCTTGTAGGCATAGGTGCGTTCGCAGTATTAATAAATCCAAATATTACTATTGTACAAATAAAACTTATCGCTGTAGGATGTTGCCTTTTTTTTATGGTCATCAATCTGTTCGGTGCAAAGCTTACAGGAAGGTTCCAGGTATCTATGGTTCTTTTCCTAATTGGTCTACTTATCTTGTATATTTTCCGGGGCACCATTTCTATTCAAATTGAAAGATATACTCCTTTCATGCCATCCGGTTTCGGAGCCGTTTTTGCAACTGCAGGTCTGGTTTTTGTATCCTATGGAGGTCTAACAAAAGTTGCAAGTGTTGCAGAAGAGGTGAAAAATCCAGGCCGTAATATCCCTTTGGGAATGTTTCTTGCTTTTATAATCGTATTAATCCTTTACTCATTGACGATTTTCGTAACTGTGGGACTAGTCGGCGGTCCACAGCTCAAAAACTCACTTACACCAATTTCACATGGTGCCTCTACTTTTATGGGTGTACCAGGGAGCATAATAATGGCTATAGCTGGACTACTGGCATTTGTCTCCACTGCTAATGCTGGCATCATGGCTGCTTCTCGTGCTCCAATGGCAATGAGTCGTGATCAGCTTTTACCTAATTTTTTTCAAAAGGTAAATTCAAAATTTGCTACACCTCATTGTTCTATACTCTTTACAGGTGCTTTTATGATAGCGGTTATCTTGTTCCTGGGATTAGAAAATCTTGTTAAGGTTGCTTCTACTATGAAGATTCTGTTGTTTATGTTTGTAAATTTAGCGCTTATTGTTATGAGAGAAAGTAAGATACAAAATTATCAACCAAAATTTCGAGCTCCTTTATATCCATGGCTTCAGATATTTGGTATTATTGGCTATGGATTTTTAATAATGGAAATGGGAAAAGTTACGCTTTCAGTAACAGTAATCTTCATCGCCTGCGCACTGCTGTGGTATCTTATTTATGTCAGACCAAAAATAAGTAGAGAATCAGCATTAATGTATGTGGTTGAACGTATCACTGATCGACAAATAGTAACCGATACCTTGAAAGAAGAGCTGAGAGAAATTGTTAAGGAACGGGAAGAAATTATTGAAGACGAATTTGACCATCTTATAAAAGATTCACTTATTCTTAACTTTGATAAGAAAATACATTTTGATGAATTTATTAAAATCGCATCAGAAAAATTGAGTGAAAGATTAGGGGTGGGATCAAAAAAATTCGAAGAAATTTTCATGGAAAGAGAAAAACAATCCTGTACTGCACTTCGTCCAGGACTTGCAATTCCACACATTA
>JAGMEL010000363.1 GCA_023128195.1 Caldifarciminota bacterium
GAGAAAGAAGATGGTAGTGGTGATGTATTTGCTCACTATCAGGAAATTCTCGGTGATGGATACCGTTCCCTAAATGAAGGTGACCGGGTCAAGTTCGAAATTATTCAATCCCCCAAAGGGGACAAAGCCACAAAAATCGAACATGCATAAACATGCATGACAAAAAGCCCCCTTACGGGGGCTTTTTGCTTTTAAAGGGGGGGGTGATTTAATTCACTCCCCCTTTTTTATCTGTGTAATCTATGTTCCATCACTGTAATCAAGCAATATTGCCTCTTGACAAAGCTGCTTATCTGGATATAGTATATCATATGCAAGCAATATTATTTGTCGTAGGACTGTAGGATACTTCATATTCGCAATCCATGAAACAGATAGAAGCTTGAAAGGAGAAAATATGGCATTCGGAAAAGTGAAGTGGTTTGATAGTAGAAAAGGATTTGGTTTCATTGAGAAAGAAGATGGTAGTGGTGATGTATTTGCTCACTATCAGGAAATTCTCGGTGATGGATACCGTTCCCTAAATGAAGGTGACCGGGTCAAGTTCGAAATTATTCAATCCCCCAAAGGGGACAAAGCCACAAAAATCGAACATGCATAAACATGCATGACAAAAAGCCCCTTTACGGGGGCTTTTTGCTTTTAAGAGGGAGTGATCTAAATCATTCCCCTTTTTTTTGTGTACCAAAAATCTAAAACCTTTCTACAACCCTTGGCTTCCGTGCTTCCCTGATTGCTTTCAGGGCATTGTTTCTATCGATCGTCCGACCTACCAGTACTCCAATACCACCAGTAACTAACCCACCTATGAAAGCTCCAAGGATCGTGTAATGAAAGTACTCAATGTCCATACTTGGACTCAATAGAAAACCAACAAAACCTCCTGAAACAAAACCTAGTATGCCCAATAGTGATACTGATATACAACAACCATAATACTGTTGCGCTTGATTTACCTCATCCTGGGTTATAGGGTGACCCATATCATCGTAATTTACTATCTCCCATTTTTCTTCAAATGCCGACGTTGAGTCCTTTATTTCCTCATACCTACCTATGTAATCCCTCATTATTGGAATAGCATTAGTATCTCTATTGACTGCTATAAGTTTTGAATGTTCTGTTATTATCTCTACCTCGTATCCACCATCAGGGATTCCATAAAACATAGCAGATTTAAAATCTTCTATTCCATGAAATAGATCAAATTTTTCTCGCTCCTCATGATCAATGGTCTCACCTACTTGCACGCTTATTACAATCGGTCTTGCTTTCTGATAATCAAGATAATGTCGTGGTGTATACGCACAGTTTACCAGTAGTGCCAGCAGCACAACTAAAGATATTCTCTTTTTCATCTTCCCTCTCTTATTATATAATAATAGTATAAATAATATAAAATGTCAAGTTATATGATAATTAACTACTATTGGAAGGATACACCCTTTTTTTTCAATAATTTTATACACTTTTTATTATATTCCCAAGGGAAATAAAGGGCTTGACTTACACTAATTAGTAGATACACTTACAAAATTGCAGAGGAGGAAAAATGGAAAGAATTAAATCTGCAGTATTTCTTCCATTATTAGTATTTTTAATACATTGTGCTACAACAGACATCAGAGCAATCAGAAATCAAGAAATACCTGACATTAAATTGCGGAGGATTTTGGTTGTTGCTTCCTTCAAAGACATTGGCATAAGGCAAGATACTGAGGGTTCTTTTAGTGTAAGTTTAAAATCTTATTTGAGAAAGCTCAAAATTTATGGGCGGGCTGGTTATGACCGTTATAAACCTATAGATGTCGTGTTTTTACGCAGTATAGATATATTGCCTCCTTTTAATGCGTACAGTGAAAATGAAACCGAAGAAAAATTACGTGAAAAAGAAATTGACGGTATACTTGTTGTGGCATTGGAAGATTATTGGACAACGCAAACTTACGTGCCAAGATCTTCTGAAACAACAGGGGAGTTCAAAATCTACGGTGGTTCTCTTCAATATGAAAGTTATACAAAAGAAAGTGGTGGTTATTATATATCAAAACCAAGGGTTAAATTTGAAATTAGACTCTATGATGTTGCATCTGGAGAAATTCTTTGGATGGCAACATCCGTAACAAAGGGAAATGCATTCGCCAATTATGATAATTTAATTGAATCTCTTTCGATGAAAATTTTGGAGGAATTAGTTAAAGAGGATATTCTTACAAAACAGAAGGAGTAAAATAAAAAGAGTAATTTTGAGTATAAAGTAGAAACGGGAGGCAACTATGGAAATCATAATAGGATGGATATTTTTTTCAATACTTGTTGGTGCATTTTGGTCGAGTAAGAAAAGGAGTTTTGCTGGGGGCTTTTTTCTTTCTTTGCTGTTAAGTCCTCTCGTTGGCTTTATAGTTGGTTTGGTTATTAAACCAAATGTCAGAAAGCAAGAAGAAGCAGCAGTTAGTCAAGGCACAACGAAAAAATGTCCGTATTGTGCTGAAATGATAAAGCGTGAAGCCATCGTCTGTAGATATTGTGGTAGAGACCTTCCTGAAATAGAACCTGAACCTGAGCCTGAACCAGTTCTGCTAAATAAGAAACAAGGATTTACTTGCCCACATTGTAATCTTGTTTTATGGCTTAACAAATACAAAGATGATGAGATATCGACTAAGAATAACAATATCTATAGTGTTAATTGCTATTATTGTCATAAAAAAGTGTTAGTTAAGAAGAAAGATGAACAGAAGACAAAATAAGTGATTAAGAGAAATTGGAGGATGTTATGGAAGATACATTGATGCCACTTTTTTATTTAATAGCTATTTATGTTGGTTTTTGTGCAGCAGTTGGTGCTTTATGGCAGAGCAAAGGTCGTGGTTTTGCTGGTGGTTTTATTTTATCAATTTTGTTGAGTCCAGTAATAGGGTTAATAATAGGCTTGGTTGTAAGCTCTGATGAAGCAAAATTGGATGAACAGAAACTGATGCAGGGAACAATGAAAAAATGCCCTTATTGTGCAGAAATTGTGAAGCGTGAAGCTGTTGTATGTCGCTATTGTGGGAAAGAACTTGAAGACGAATTCAAGGGGAAAAAATCAATAATAAAAGTCAGCCGCAGTGGCAAATTTTTCCATTGTCCATTCTGTAATCAAGGTTTGAAGTCGGTGTATGTGGCAGAATGCCCGAAGTGCCACAAAAAGTTATTTGTGGATGAAGAGACAGAGTCGACAAAGTAAACTAAACACATATATCTACACCGTGCTTAAAGGAAATGAAGGATGAAAAATAAGAGGAAGATGCGTTAAGTATTCAGCAAGAGGTGGAGTTTGAAGAATGAAAGGAGGAAAGTAAAATGAAGAAATTATTGTTTCTCTCGGGTTTATTATTTATGTTGGTTTTAATAGGTTGTAGTCAACGAGATATGTCTACACCATCTGGTAGACTTGTTGGACATTGGGTAGGTCTAAGCCAAATAACTAAAGAAGATGTAGAAGAAGAACAGAAATTATTGGATATGCTCGGAGATACATTATCAAAACCTGTTCTTCAGGAAGGAATATATGAATATCATAAATATTACGGAAAAGTTGATTCCAAAACTCAAATTGGTTCTTACATTGTCGTTGGTGAAACAAGCACTACTGCACGACATCAATACAAAATTATTAGTGAAAATCCCTCCGAAGATTGGATAATTGTGAAACTATTATTTAGTAGTGGTGAATCACGAAGAGAAAAGTATCAAATTGCAAAAGATGGTATGTCTCTTATCAGCGAGACAGAACTTGAATTAGGGTTAGGTATGTCTGTAACTTCTATAGATACATTAAAATATGTTGATAGCAAAACGAATCCGCAGTAATTGAATTCGTAGCATGGAAGAAAGTGAAAAAAATAAACCATTTTCGGTCGTGATTAGTAATATAGTATGAGTTTAATAAAAGTAATTCACGAAATCTTTGGTGTTGAAAGAAATTGGAAATGGCGTTATGGAAGATTTGTGATTGGTTTGGTCGTATGGTTAGGAATCAATACTGTACAATATTTTGTTTACCCCATCAAATACTATTATTATCCCATCCCTATAATAATGATAGTTATTTTAATCTATGCTTCGATTACTGATAGAGGGGATTGGAAAAAGGTTAGTACGGAACCACGTGGTTTTTTTGTTTTCTATTCTTTCCTATTATTTCTTTTCTTATTACTTATAATAAGTCTGATAGTCGATATACTCTTAAATATATTTTTGCATCAAACTATGGGGAACATTCCCTTTGTTGAAAGAAGTGTTTGGATTATATCTGCAACTCCCTTCGTCATATATGCTATGAGAAGGTCTAAATATTTTGTTGATAGTGTATCCCCTCATAACAAATGCGAATTTTAAGTATGAATAAAAGCGTTAAGGATTCAGCAAGAGGTGAAGTTTGAAGATTAAATTTCCTAAAAGTGTTAACGAAACCTTTAACCTCATATGGAAAAAATGGTATTTTTATTTATCTCCAATTTACTTATTTGGTTTGTGGTTCTTGGCGTATAAAATTGCACCCAATTTTATTATAACAGGCATTTTGGCGTTTATTTTTTTTGCTGATGTATTTGTGATTGGATTGGTGAGTTTTATTACGCTAATAGATGATACATTTCATCTATCCAAAAAAACTAAAAAAAATATGTTAAAGAACGATAAAAAAGAAATCATAAGACAATTTGAAACTAAATTGAGACAGCAAACAAATCTATTATTTGCTATTCGTTTATACTGGACTATCGCTAAACCATATTATTCTGATGATGCGAAAATGGTCGATGCTAATACTCAAGCACTAAATGATATAATGAAAAAAGGAGAATCGGTGATTATAAAAGCACAAGATATTCTCAAAAGAGTCCAGGGTTGTGAAATAGATTTAAATGCCTTGGAACAATTTGAGTTTCTTCCTTTTTCCGAGCATCCACATTTTAATGATATGACCAGGAAAGCAAAAATCCTTGTGGAAGCATACGAAAAGTTATTTCCTGGGAGACCAAGAGAGAAGGAACTAACAGAGGAAGAGTTATTGCTGATAGAAAATGAAGCAATGAAGGATTTAAAAAAATGAAAACTAACAAAGTAAGTTGGGGAAAACTATGAAAAAAGAAATGGGTAGTATCCTACTGATTTTAGGGATTATAGTTGTGATATTAAGCACAGCATATCTTATTCATTATGACGAGCCGAGTGACAGAATAGAACGAATACTTCAAATGATAGGGGGAACAAGTGAGAAACCTCTCATTACTTATGTTCTTCTTGGTCTTGGTGTTGTAACAACAATGATTGGTGTTGTAATAACAATTAGACAACAACCTGATAAAAAACGCCTTTTTATTATTCCGATTGAATACCTCAATAGGGACATCATAGGATTCACGATTGCGAGAATAATGGCTTCAGTACTGTTGATTTGGGCATTAAGTAAGCATTCAAATGATTACTATACGTTGCTTAGATTTGTTGTATGTGGTGCTACTGCATATGGTACTTTTCTTGCGGTGCGATTCAAGCAGATAAGTTGGGTATGGATTTTCGGGATTGTTGCAGTACTATTTAATCCTATTTTCCCAATTCATTTAGAAAGAAGTACTTGGGTGATTATTGATGTGTCAGTTGCCCTGATATTGATTGTATCGATATTCTTATTCAGCGAGACAAAATCGAAAGGCATAGAGGATGCGTAACGATGGGTAATGCTCAGTGATTTGGGAATCGAGTGTCTGGAAAGATGAACTGCGGAGTGAGTTAAGGTCCTTCAAGAGATTTGTCAGCAAGATGAACCAATACGAGTATGAATATACTACCCTACGAATAGAGAAGTTCTTTTTCATAACCTCATTCATAATCCGCAAATTGAACGAAGCGAATAAGATTTCCGATGATTTGTTGTCAAAAGACTACCGTTGTTTTAAATACAAGAGAAAGAAAGATGACTATAATATTGACTTTATGAATTGCCACAAAATTGACAATTTCTACAAGTTAAACAAACAAATATCTCATTCATTGAGATTGAAAGATTTATGTAATTTATTCATCCACAGTTATGCATTCATAGTACAAGTGGATAATAGTAAACCCTGCGGTGTCTATGTGAATACAGATAGAATAAAAGAGAAGCACCTACTTCACATAAGGCTTAATACATACGAAAGCCTGATACGGGATGTCATAAAAGACAACATCGTGTATATGAGGTTCAATCGGCGGACTGGTGAACTGGTCAAAAAGGCGAAAGTGCCAACATCCAAAAAGCAGTAGTTCGAAATACTCGAATCTATGATTTTCCCCTCCAAATATCGAGATATTATGCCCCTATTCGCTTATGTCGTGCGTTCTGATGCGTTTGTATTGAAGGATAGATAAATTCTACTGTGGAAAAACAAAGTGGCTTAAAATGGAAATAAAGATGGGGTATTGCCACTAATCCCTTAAACCATCATCAGCATATAACGAAACTGGCTAAAACTATATTAGATATTCAGTAAGTAATTGGAACGGATTGATAGTTTTACTTATATGATTCTTTCCTATATGGTCAAGGAATCTGTGCAAATAGGATTTTTGTGTTTCGTCCCATCCCCATTGCCGTGACTGCGAAATATGTTGCCTGTCGTTGTAGAACCATTCGAATAGCATTTGCGGGTTTGACATAATCAAACGTTTTATTTTCTGGTATGTATCATAACTCAATTCTTTCAAAATCAACATATAAAAGATAGCCTTCTTCTCGTGTACGCTTTTTACTGCATTCAATTTTGTTACAACTGTATAGTTGTTAAGGATATTTTGATATTGTCGAATACTCGTAACATTGAAATATCTTCCTTCTTCTGAAATTACTCTTACAAAATTGATGTCACCTATAACTTGCTCCACCTCTAAATCCTCTAAGTAAGTGCCTACTAATTCTTCTATCATCACTGAGTATGGAATGTGGAGAGTCAAATTAAATATTTTCCTAAAATAACTAATGGCGTCATTTTTTCTCTCTCGGCTCAGTCTATAGTGACTCTGAATAAAGAACTTAGCAATCTCTGTATTGATTCCTCCAATGAATATTGCATTTGCGATATCTCCCTTTTCATTTTTTGCCACAAAAAGATTCTTAATGGCTTCAAGAAGTTTGATTGTGTCGTCAGGAAGACACCTATCAAAGTCGTCAATAAATATAAAGAGTGGTTTGTTTTTGTGAGGGGACACTATCTTTCTTACCAAGTCTACAAATTCATTTCGAATTTCATCTACTATGTTTTGAAAAGTCCTCCAGTTAGGTAATTCTTTTTCTATCAACTCTGCATTTTTGTTGACAATTTCCAAGGATAAGCCTCCATTGCTTATTACCCTGGAAACAAAGTCAATACTTGAGACAGACAATAACTTGAAAAACCACCCGATTTTCTGTCCTCTGTTTTTTATCTCCTCAGGGAAGGAATTGGCGAGATTTTGTAGAAAAGACAGTGTAATATTACTCGACCCTTTATATTCCCAAGGATTGAACCAGAATGTTGGGTAACCAGTTTCAATCAACTTGCTTTCCAATAATTTCATTACGGTTGTTTTACCTGCACCCCAATCCCCGTCTATGGAAATTGCGTATGGTGCTTCAATATTAGAAATTACGAGGTCATAGATTTTATCGATATATTGTGATTTGACAAAAAGTTTGTCTTCAATCTTACTCAGCAAAAGTGGGTCAGGGTTTCTTAGTTTCATAATCACTCCTTTCCTCTACATTTTGTTCGTGATTATACCCAAAATACAAACGAAGTCAAGTTTTACTTACAATTCGAAAATGCGACCACCCAAATTCAATCTGAATAATTATGCTTCTGGAGGCATTGAAAAATAAGGCTTTGCGAGATGATTGATAGTGGCAGTAGATATTGATAGTACGAACATCGCTTACATTAGGCATAGAATTAATGTATGCAAGTGTTCATTCTGTTATTGACACAATATGAATTAGGGCTATAATTACCAGCGATGTGAAATAATGATTGAAAAGGATGCAGTAAATGGAAGGTTAGAATAATGTGAGAGGAAAATTGAATCAAGATAGAAAAAATTGGTGGAAAAATCCTAAAGACCCTATTTTCTGGTTTGTACTTATACCTTCCGTGGGTTTAGTAATCAGTGTATTCTTCAACATACTTTCTCACACACGACCACCTACTATCGTATATTTGTCACAGGAACCGTTGGCTCAAACAGAAATGGAAGATACCATCACATCTCCTAACTTGGAGGGACCCAGAAAACTACAGGAATTCCTTAATCAACATCCGATTATCCAAAGAAACGAAATCTTCAGAAGACTTTATTTTGGTAAAGTTGTGCATTGGAAAGGTACGTTAATACATGTCATCAAATTCTCTGATTTCTATTATGAAATGAGTAAGGGCGATTCAATATATCTTTCAACAAAACCGTTTCATCTGGATTCATCTGGGAATGTGGTTTTTGCAGATTATGAGATGAAACTCAAAGATGTGTACCATATATCACTACGACATTCAGATGGTTCTCTTTTTATTGTAAATGTTGGGACTGAAGGAAATGAATATTTAGATTATCTGATGGGAGGTGAAGCATTGAGTGTTAGAGGTGTTCTTATAAGGGCAAATGAAATCGGAAATATCTTAAATTTGGGAGAATTACAACGTGAGAATTGAAAGAAATAAATGGGAATTGACGGTGTCGTTTCACTTCGTAAGTAACTATGCGATACGAAGAAATATTCCTTCGACCTCCGAATTGGAATAAGGTGCTTTTGATTCTATAATCATTTTTAACATTTTAAGCACAGATATTTTGTTTTCCAGTACAAGGGAGTGGTTGGCAATTTCCACTCCCCTTTTTTTCTTGTGCTGGATTTGTGCGGTGTCCAAACTAAAAGAGACACCACTCATCGGAATTCCCACCAATGGTCAGAAATGGGTTGAAAGATTGTTGGCGTAAATATCTCAGAATCTCAAGACATCCAGTTTCAATACAGTCTTGCGTTTGCACAATAATTGGGCGGTAGGTGACTTGAACACCTGACCTTCGGTATGTGAGACCGACGCTCTAACCAACTGAGCTAACCGCCCGAACACGGCAGATGATAGTGATCAGATGCTAGTGGCTAGTGATTCAATATTTTTTTTCACTAATATCTAGTATCTAATCACTGTATTTGTATTACTCTCCGTCCATCGATTTTGTATTTGCCAGAGAGAACAAGGTTGATTGCCTCGGTATAAATCCGCCATTCTTCTTTCAAAATTCTCTCAGCAAGTTTTTCTGGCGTATCATCATCAAGTACTGGTACTGCTGCCTGAACAATTATGGGACCACCGTCAACTGTATCATCCACAAAATGTACTGTGCAGCCGGAAAATTTCACACCCCACTCAAGTGCTTTTTTTTGAACATTAAGCCCGGGGAACGACGGTAATAGTGCTGGATGAATATTTATAATTCTTCCAGCAAATGCATCAAGAAGAGGTTTTTTCAAAATCCTCATAAAACCGGCAAGACAGACAAGGTCAACATTATGGTCTTGCAATGTTTTCACGTAGTTTTGCTCAACCTCAGGAATAAGCCAGGTCTTTTTTGGACCTGGATCAAGATATATAGCTTTAATATTGTGTTTTCGCGCCCGCTCCAATACCCTGGCATCTTCATTATCACTGATCACACACGCAAGGTTTGCGTGTAAAGTGCCGTTTTCAAGATTTTCAATAATTGCCTGGAGATTTGTGCCTCGACCCGAGGCTAAAACTGCTATATTTTTCATAAAGAATTCTACTCAGAATAGGTACTAAGTCAATATAATACTTTATCACAAGTTTTTTGGCAAATCTATCGTCTAAATTGATGAAGATGATTAATGGCAAAAACAATGAAATTAATTTATTAAAAATCTTCATCATACCAATTGAGTGGAGTTATCTTCTTATGTTCTCAATCCTCCCTTAAGATTCCATATCCCATATGAGTAAAATGTAGATTTCTACAATATGCTTCTTTTACGTATCCACACTAGCAAAACACTTTCCTCATCGCAAAGTTATCGAGCCGCGTAATTCCTTCAATTCGCCTCCCCTCTGGCGTTATCGTGAAAAAATGGTTTGTTAACCAAACCAAGGCCCTTTTTCCAATACCCTTTCCCCTGTAGGGATCGCGAATTCTAATATCAATCTGAGGTGCATGAGGCAAGGGATCGAGTAGTCCAAATAAACGAATCATGCCTATTCTTTCCTTACCATTCAAAATAACCCAAAAGGTTCTATTCTTTTCACCTGTAAACTTGCCCTCATCAATCCATTTTCGCACACTTTCTCGATTGAGATGTGAATAGATATGATACTGCCATGTATCAGATGTCAGCCAATCAATCATCAATTCTGAATCCTTCAGACAGAATTGTTTAAAGGTCAAATTCATATAAAAGTATAACTGCTATTTTCTGTTATGTCAATAATATCATAAGAATTTTTTGATATAACGACGTGTTCCGGCAACCAAAAATAGCACACCTGTTCCCCCACTTTAATTTCTTATTTATACTACTGTAACAGTTTAGTTTTCCCAAAATTTACTTGATTTTTTCTTATTACCAGAGATTGCTTCCCTTCGACAAGCTCAGGGCAGGCGTTTTTGTTCCTCTCAATGACAACTAGGAAATGTCATTGCGTGGCAATCTCACACTCTCTGCTTTAAAATATTGGCGATTGTAACCATTAATGGGCACAATTAACTAAATCCCAAAAATAACTTTACTTTGCTATTAAATAATATATAATTGGTTTAATGATGAAGTTTATAAATAACCAGAAGGAGTAATTATGCAAAAATTATTAGAATATTTCTTGAACAATAGACTCCTGGTTAACATTATGGTGATTATGGTGGCTATATTCGGGACATACAGTTTCTTACACATACAACAAGATGTCATGCCAGCGGTCGATCTCAACATGATGTTCATCAATGTGATTTATCCCGGTGCGAGTCCCTCAGATGTTGAGATGAACGCCGTTGTGCCCATAGAGCGCGAGCTCGCGAAGATATCCGGTATAGAGGAATATACATCTCTGTCCATCGAGAATAGTGGCTCGATCTTCATAACCATTGATTCTGATGTTGTCAACAAGCAGAGCGTCAAAGATGAGATCTTCCGTAATATCACACTGGGTAACGTGTCTGATCTGCCGAGCGAGGTCGAGGATATCCGAATTATTGACAGGAATCCCAAACTCAGGGAGGTCTATGCGATCGCTGTTTTTCCGAAGGACACCTTTGGAATTTCCGAGGCTGAACTCTATGCATATGTGAACAGACTCGAGGATAAACTCCTAAAGGTTACCGATGTGAGCGATGTCGACAAAATCGGCTATCGTGACCGTGAAATCCACATCAATGTCAACCCAAACACGGCAGCAAGATTGCAGGTTTCACTAAATGAGATCGTGAACAGCATTCAGACGCGAAACATCCGCTCCACCGGTGGAACAATACAATCCCTCTACGAAGAACAATCGGTCGTGACCATTGGTCAGTTCGACGATCCAATGGATGTAGGTGATGTGATCATTCGCTCAACGTTCACCGGCACACGTGTGCGTATCAAAAATATTGCCCATGTTGAGGACGGATTTGAAAAAGAAAATGTCCAGGTGCGCGTGAACAAGGAAAAGGCAGTTGTCCTGGAGATCGTCAAGAACGCAAACGCAGATATCATAACCACGGTCGATAATATCAAAAATCTGCTAAAGAATGACAAGGAACTCGCTTCGGACAAGTTTGATATCAAGATAGTTTCTGATGGTTCCCTATCCATCAAAGCCTTACTAAATGTGGTGAAATCCAATGCAATAATCGGTTTCATCCTGGTGATAGGCGTTCTGTTGATATTCCTTGATTTCAGAACCTCATTCTGGACTGCTTTCGGCCTGCCTGTGAGCCTGCTCATGGTAATAGTCTTCATGTACATAGCAGGCTATACTCTCAACCTTCTCTCGCTCTGCGCGATGATCATGGTACTGGGAATGCTGGTTGACGATGGAATAATAATCGCTGAGAATGTATATGCGAAAAAACGGTCCGGGATGGCACCGGTCAAGGCAACAATAGCCGGAACAATGGCAGTCATCGCGCCGGTCACTGCCTCACATATCACAACCATTGTGGCTTTTCTGCCCATGCTAATGATTACTGGTAGAATGGGAAAGTTCATCGCTGTTTTCCCTGTTGTTGTAACCGTGATGCTCATTGCATCGTTTTTAGAGGCGGTCTTTATCCTACCAAACCATCTTGCTCATTCTAAGACAACGTTCAAAAAAAGCAAGGACTGGTTCGAACCGATTGCGCAATTCTACGAACGTATTTTGAAAAAAGTGTTGAAATGGCGTTATCTGGTTGTTGTTGTCTTCA
>JAGMEL010000364.1 GCA_023128195.1 Caldifarciminota bacterium
TATTCGGGAAACAGGGTAAGTCAAGGGGATAAGTAGTCGCCCAATTCATTGGGCTTTAAACCATTGTCTTTTCCGATAAATCGGATGACTACAAACCCACAAGCATTTATTTATAAAACTGCGTGAATTCTATTCTTTCTGCCAAGGGATTATTTATAATATATTCTCTAATCTTTCCTAATGCCCTCTCGTTTCTAATAACGTGTTCATAATAATTTGGCTGCCAGAGTTTAATACCTGACTGTTTGCTGGTTGCTGCTTTCAACCGTCTAACAACCTCTCCGAGTTTGAATTCACACTGTTCCAAGATCAATATCAAATGAATATGTGTAGGCATTAATACATAATAATCAACACTGACCCCTTTTATCTTTGTTGATATGTGCTCAATAAATTGAGCAACTACATCCCGATTTTTTCCCACTATGTATGGTCTGCGATAATAAGTACAGACAGTGATGAAGTAATAACCATTTGATGTATAGTTATAGTTGCCCAAACGAAGTGTCTTTTTTCTCTTCATAATTTTTATTTTCATAACATGTCCGATGAATCGGACAACTACAAATATCTGTAGTCCGCTCGACCCTTCAACAATATTCAGGACAGGTTTATCGAGCCATTGCCTGTACAGAATAAACCAACAATTCTTCTTCCTTACCCTTTACCTTTACCCTACCCAATTCTCTAAATTGCAATCCTTCATATTTTTCCTGCATCACTTTCTTATAAGTATTTGGACCAATAATAATACTGCATTCAAAGTCTCTTGTTAAACGCTCAAGCCTTGAGGCAAGGTTTACTGAATCACCAATAACCGTATACTCCATTCGTATTGGTGATCCAAAATTGCCACTTATAGCATCACCAGAGTTGATGCCTATACCGATCTTAAAACCCAATTTTTCTGCCTTTTGAACCATATCTACTGCGGCATAACAGGCACTAAGAGCGTGATTCTGTAATTTTACAGGTGAACCGAATACTGACATAACACAATCACCAATAAATTTGTCAATCCTTCCTTGATAAATAAAGATTGTTTGAACCATTTCGTCTAAAAAACTATTCAGCCTCTGACTTACTTTTTCCGGGTCTGTCTTCTCAGCATAAGGTGTGAAGTTACGTATATCTGCAAACATAACTGTACAATCTACTTTCTCTCCACCTAAACGGGGTGGATTTGCTATAACCTTCTCAACTAATTCCTTTGAATAATAACGAGAGAAAATTGTTTTTATTTTTTTCTTTTCACGCTCTTCATACCGATACCTATAAATAAGTGAAACAAAAATTGTTATTAAAAATGTATAGGATGGTCGTATCACGCCAAGTTCAAGTCTTAAAGTGAATAGAATAAAAGTAATGATAATGAATAATAAATACAGAATTGCATTAAATATAAGGTAGACCTTTATTGATTTATTAAGTGTTAGTAAACCTAATATTATACTTAGAATTAACGTTAATAAAATGACATAAACATATGAAATTTCATTTATTTCAATATTATTAATAAAGTTATTTACTAAATTTGCATGAATTAATACTCCTGGGAAATTTCCTTCACTTTTAAATGGTACTGATTGAAAATCGAACAGACCTTGTGCTGTACCACCAATAAGCACAATTTTATCCTTAAAATATTCTTTAGGTACCCTTTTTAAATATACATCAGAAAAAGATATTCTTCTGAATGAATTTTCAGAAAGAAACTGGATGAGGAACCGTTCCTGTTTGATTTCATGCTTAATCATTTCACTTATTTCAGCTGCAAATGTTTTCTGAAAAAATATTGCGTAAAAGCCTTTCCTGACAACTCCATCATCATCTGTCAATATCTCACCAAGTCCAATTCTGTTAAATTTAGTGAATATTGGTTTTTCGTCGAAAGACGAGACCAAAACGACCTTTCCATTCTCTTTGATTGCATTCTCCAACAATGAATCAAAACTTGGTTTGGCATAGTATTTCTGTGCCTCGATTGGTAAGGTATCTGGTTCAGCAAAGAGAATATCTATACCTACTGCCTTAACTTCGTCCAAATAGAGTAGCACTTCGGCAAAATAGGCTCGAGGCCAATTCTGATATCGGCCAAGTTTTTCCAAACTTTTTTCATCGATATCTATAATGACGATTTCTTCATTTTTTTCACGGGGAATATTAAATTCGTATTTAAGATTGTATATCCTTCTTTCAAAGGGTCGCCACAAGGGCTTGTAAAGGGAAATTAGATTAATTAATAATATAGAAACAACTGCAAAATACAGTGCAAAACGTATTTTCATTTATTTTAAATGATCTTGTTATGTCAATTTACGTCGCTTACAGACCATAATAAAGATTTTAGTAAGTTTCGGGTCAAATTGTGTGCCACTCCGCCGTTCTAATTCAAGCAATGCCTTTTGTATACTTCTCTTTTTTCGGTAAGGTCGGTCTGTTGTCATTGCATCAAAAGAATCAGCAATACAGATTATACGCGCAAAAAGAGGAATCCTTTCTCCTTTAAGACCATCTGGATAGCCTTTGCCATCAAACCGCTCATGGTGATGCATAATATTAGGAATCAACTCTCGGAGTTTTGCAATCGGTTCAATAATCGCACTCCCGAATTCAGAATGGCGTTGCATATATGCATATTCTACAGGCGTTAATTTTCCAGTTTTACCCAAAATCCTATCGGGAACTCCGATCTTACCAACATCATGTAAGGTTGCTGAAACTTCAAGCTGTTTTAATTCGTCCTTACTTATATCAGCGAGTGCCTCACCAACCAATAGTGAATACTCAACTACCCGGGATGAATGACCTTTAGTATAGGGATCCTTGGCATCAATTGCCTCAACTATCGCCCTGATCGAAGATAAAAAGAGTTCGTCAAGTTCTGTATAAAGTGAAGCATTTTCAATGGCAATCGCGATCTGATTGCCAAGCGCCTCAAACAATTCAAGGTCATTTTCATTAAAATTTCTGTTTCCTTTTTTATTAAGCACCTCGCTTACACCGATGATTTTACCTTTAGATATCAATGGAACAGCAATTATTGAACGGGTCACAAACTTTGTCTTTTTATCAACTCCCTTGAACCATCTGGAATCTTTTGTAACATCAGGAACGAGTAACGGTCTACCATGTTCAGCAACCCAGCCAACAATACCTTTACCCATTGGGACCCTTATCTCTTTTGCTTCTTTACCCTTTTCTCCCCTTGCCGTTATAAAATATAGTTCCTTTTTCGATTTGTCAATCAAAAACACAGACGATGCTTCTGCCTCCATCACCTCTTCTGCTTTTGTCATAACAATATTCAACAGCTCTCCGAGATCGAGAATTGAAGAAAAAACCATTGAGGTATTAATAAGTGTCTCTAACCTGTTAATTTTCTCCTGAAGATCAGATAGTTTTAATTTCATATCCTTTTTGTCCGGCGTTAAATTTTTCTGCATATATAATTTGTTCTTGAGGCTCGATTTCAGGATGAAGTTTATCAATAGGTTCCTTTATCATATCATAGCACGCCTGATCAAGGCTTACAGGATCAAAAGACGCAAGAATACCTATATCCGGCGCAATCATTGGTTCATTCGAATGGAAACAATCGCAATTTGGTGAAATATTAATTACAAAATTTATATAAAATACTTTCTTATTCTTTATAACATCTGCAGCATATTTGGCAATACCTTTTTGAATGTCTGAAGATGCCGCATCCCAGGAAAATTTTATTGAATTTTCAGGACAGATAGACATACAACCACAACATCCTGTACATATATTTTGGTCTATTTTCAGTATCTTTTTATCCTTAATTATTGCTTTATATAGACAATAATTAAAACACTGAAGACAGAGTGTACATTTTTTCATATCTATATATGGTTTGGATTGGGAATGCATTTCTAATTTACCACCCTTTGCAGCACAACCCATACCTAAATTCTTCAAAGCACCACCAAAGCCACAAACAAGATGGCCTTTAAAATGCGAAATACAAAAGATTGTATCAATATGACTGAACAGGGTGGCAATTTTAGAACCATTCTTTTCTATATATTCATCACCATACAGACCGTCAGCCACGATAAAAGGTGCAAAATCAAAACCATGCTCTTTGGCAAGTTCGATGTGCAAATCTGCCCTGTGTCTATTGCCTGAATAGAGTGTTGTAGTATCTGTCAAGAAAGCTCTTGCACCCTTTTTTCTTATTAATTCAACGAGTCGTTTTACATAGACAGGATTAACATAGTTCACATTACCCTGCTCGCCCACATGCAATTTTATAGCACATAATGAATTCTTTTTTAAAATTTTTAAGCCATCGGCTTTATCGATAAGGTTATCAAACATCTTCATAACACTCTTTTTATATTTTTTTCTTATATCAAAAAAATATACCTTCGCCATATAAGAAAATCATACATATATTTATAAAGAAATCAAGAGATAAAAAGCGACGCCTTCGGCTGGAAGAGAGCACTGCCTCTCAATACTTCCTCTC
>JAGMEL010000365.1 GCA_023128195.1 Caldifarciminota bacterium
ATAGCGAGACCTTCGGCGTGCGGGACTAGTTGCTTCGCAACAGTTATTGTTCATTTCATGAACGGTTATGGCTCTTACGAGCGGTTTCTAATGAACGAATTGATTTCATAAGCCGCGATAAGAGAATACGAACCTGAATAACTCGATTCAAATAAGATTTGTAAATTTTATTTACTATATAATTATTATTTTTTGCCTCAACTAAATGGTTTTCCGTTTCATCATTAGAAGTAGCAGCAATTCTATAAAAACGATGCTTCTCCTTTAGCGAAGATTTTCTAAAACCCTCAGATATCTGAGAGGGAACAGAACGAGATGAACGGATAATTTGATCACCAAGCCGATACTTTTCGACCTTTGGAAAAGTAGGTACAAGTTTAATAGCAATGTCCTTAGCTAGTTCACTCGCTACCTGCTTTACCCTGTGAAATACAGCCTCTTTCATGTAGTTCCTGCTATCATTGGTGATGAATGTCTTATAGTATCTTGCTTCATGATCGAATTACTTTTATTTCACGGGGCAGGGCAATTAAATCCCTGAAACTCTTAATTGTCTTCATTCAATATATCCTCCCGTTCGAAGAACTCATAACCGTCCAAAGGATCATTACCGTGCTGAAAGCACCTTTACCGCACAAAGTGCAATTTCTCCCAATCACCATTTCAAAACGAACTTTCTATTTTCCTAAATTTATAATTTTTCTTACTTCAGTAATGTCTTTGGAACTCAGTTTAATAAATATAATGCCCCGTGGAAAATCATTACTCTTCAGCTGTATTTGTATAGGTATGTTTATCTTACCAGCATGGAGTTGCTTAATCATCCTTCCAGAAACGTCATAAGTTTTGATTTCAATCGGGGTAGGGTGTTGCGCAACCTTCATTGTAACATTACCATTCCATATAGTTGGAACCCTGAGGATATGGCGAGGCTCAAGCACCTGGTTTACTATCTCTTCAACACTTAACTCAGAAAGCAATGCCTTGCTGAAATAGAGATCATTGTCATCACCATTACGACCGTCAGTCCAGATCGCATAAAGATACTGACTATCACTTACACAAATGTGATATTCACCCATGAAATCTGCTAAACTTGTCGCTGATGTATCTGAGACCCGAATACTTGGATCAAATGTTGCCCCGCTGTCTGAAGAATGCTGATAGCGAAATGAAAAAAGACTTGTAAAACCAGTAGGCCAATCTGGCGTATGATAGTACGTGACGTGGAGTCCACCATAAACATCAAAATGCGCCCAGCCCTTGCATTGACCACCAGCTGTAATATCATTAACAACAAATGGTGTACCCCATGTAGCACCGCTATCTGTAGAACGAACACCCATAACATCCCAGCTGCCATTGAAATTATTAGCCACCCATGTGGTAAAAACGACATTGCCTCTGGCTGTGATCGAATTTATTGGTGCCCGGTCTCCATAACTCGTAGTGTAGTAAAAAGTACCCAGCATGACTTCTGGTGACCACGTTTCTCCATAATCAGCCGATTTTCTATAGTAGACATCCCCGCCCCAATCGACTAACTCAAGATGCAAATTTTCGTTTTCATCCATACACAGAGCAGTAATTCCTGTCCTGTCCCATATATTTGAAGTATTCCATGTTGCACCATAGTCTGTGGATTTTGCAAATATGATACCGGTCGATCCTGAGGTCTGCTGCCAGACAATGTATATTTCATTATTGTAGACCACCATCCATGGTTTATCAACGCCATATGTGTTCCACACTACTGATGTATCTGCCCAGGTTTGACCTCCATCACGGGATAAATAATGTTTCAGCCTATCTATTGAAAATTGAATGAGCATATGTACATATCCAGAATCATCGATTGCGATTACTGGATCTGTATGCCAAGTGCCACCGGTTAAATCAGTAAATGGAATTTGTGTAAATGTCTGGCCTCCATCAAAAGAGTATGCATAAGGTGCAATTGGGATATTGCCACGCTCTGCAGTATTACATATAGAAACTATTGTATCTCCCCATATTGCAAAACAAGATTCACCCTGGTTAAGACTATCCCAAATTACGTCATTACTTACCCGCACATTAGAAATCCAGGGAGCATCAGCATAGAGCAAGATAACCAACATAAGCGGTAAGACACATAACTTTTTCATTTAAAACCTCCTTCTTTAGAAATTATAATAACACATATCTTCTGGTAAGTCAAGCCGTGAACAAGTTCCAAGAACCAAGTTTCAAGAAGCAAGAAGTAAGATGCAAGAAGTAAGAAGCAAGAAAACCAAAGAAACCAGAGAAACTAAAGAAACCAAATAAACGCTATTAATAATCTAATCGAGTATCGAACATCTAGGATCGAGTATCGAGCATCCAGCTTAGAGCCATCATTTCTCGATTTCTCATTGACATCAATGCAATTATGAGTAAAATTCAATATGGAAACGACAATAATTCCAATAATTCTACTTATTATTGCTATTGGTGTTCTTTTCTTTATTGCAAAAGAATTAGATCAAACAAAAAGAAAAAAGCTATCAGGCATCATATTTTCTCTTTTATGTGTGCTTTTTTTGATATCGCAAATATCATATCTTCTATATCCTATAGAAAACTATAGAAATTTCGGTGGTCTTTTTGGTTATTACTCATCACTCTGGATATTCTGGCTTATTGGTTTGTATTTCCTTATTATTCCATGTCTTTTGGGCTATTTAGGTTATATATATTTTTTCAAATCTGAGAAAAGTATCAGCATTTATATTTTATTCTTTATACCTGTAGGAATTATAATCGATACAATGTTCTCGCTTTTTATTAAACTAAATATCGGCAAAATTTCAGCGGGCGGCACACTCGGCTCAATAATCAGTAAATTCTTACTCAATTACTTCGGGTACTTAGGAACATATCTCATTCTTGTTGTTGGTATTGTCGTTATTCTTTATATGATGATGAAAGAAAGAATTTTCCGTAGAGTCGAGGTATCTGAAACCGGGATTATAAAAGAAAAACCAATAAGGGAAAAGAAAGAGAGAAAAGAACCTGAATACAAAAAAGATGAAAAGAAATATGTCCCAATAGACAAGGTAAAAAAGACAATATCTAAAATAGATTTTAAGGCTGAATATCTAAATATCCTTCAGGAACCGCCGAAAAACTATGGATATAATAAAGACGCACAAAAAAAAGAAGCCGATCTCTTGATAAGTCGTCTTGCCGAATTTGATGTCGCCGGCAGAATCGTCGGAATAGAATCAGGCCCGGTAATTTCAAGGTTTGAATTTAAGCCCGCACCTGGTGTGAAAGTTAACAGAATAGCAAGTCTGGATAATGATCTTGCCCTTGCTTTGAAAGCAACACGTATTAGAGTTGTTGCTCCCATCCCCGGGAAATCGGCGGTTGGAATTGAGGTACCGAATCGTGAGCGTAGTCTTGTTTGTTTGAAGACCGGAATTCTGGACAAAAATTTTGAGAATAATCCCTCGCCTTTAGCCATCGTGCTTGGTGAAGATATTACTGGAAAACCAGTTATCGATGATATCTCCACAATGCCACACATGCTCATTGCCGGTACGACTGGTTCAGGTAAAAGTGTATGTATCAACACAATTATCTTAAGTCTGCTATATCACTCTACTTATAAAGACATTAGATTCCTAATGATTGACCCCAAACGACTTGAACTTCCAATGTACAACCCGATCCCCCACCTTTTACGCCCGGCAGTCACACAACCGAGAAAGACCGTAGATGAGCTCGAAAAACTCGTTAATATAATGGAAATGAGATACCGGGATTTTGCCCGTGAAGGTGTAAGGGACATTGATGGATATAATACAAAAATGAGGAAAAAGGGTGGCGATATCAAACCATATATTTTAATAATCGTTGATGAACTTGCTGACCTAATGCTAACTGCACCAAGCGAGATAGAAGAAAATATAACCAGGTTAGCTCAAATGTCGCGGGCTGTTGGTATTCATCTCATCCTTGCAACACAGAGACCATCTGTTGATGTGATTACCGGTTTGATTAAAGCAAATTTCCCCTGTCGTATTGCTTTCCAGGTTGCATCCAAAACTGATTCGCGAACAATCCTCGACATGAATGGTGCTGAATCATTACTCGGCCGTGGAGATATGCTGTTCCTACCGCCGGGAAAAGGCACACCAGTACGGCTGCATGGTGCCTACATATCAACTGAAGAAATTAGTGGGATTAGTAATTTAATTGCCAGAAAGTATCTCTTCGAACTTTTAAAAGATGCTGAAGGAAATCTTGATAAAATATTAAATGCAATTCTTGAAGAAGAATTATGGACAGTTTTTGTTAACACAAAAGACCCTGCCTTTGACGAAAAACGGCGATCTCTTTCAAATCTCATCCCGGTTGAAATGATCGATGAAATAATTGATAAGGGTTATTATCCCGACCTGGGTGAAGTAATAGCCAAGGAACATTTAGTCGAAAAAGAAGATAAAACGGAAGTTGATAAGATGTTTCCTGAAGCGGCAAAACTTGTATTCAGACATCAAGTAGCATCAGTTTCATTACTACAACGCCGACTTGGCCTCGGTTATGCTCGGGCAGGAAGAATCATTGATCAGCTTGAAGATGCTGGGGTTGTTGAATCCTTTCAAGGCAGTAAATCAAGAAAGGTTCTTATTGAAAGGCAAGAGGAATTGGACGCCATTCTAAGAAAGTACTGTAGCTAAGATCAAATACCTAGACCCCGTTAGAGATAAATAGTAAAACCTTATGTTCTACACGTATGTCCTTCAGAGCATGAAAGATGGAAGATAAGGGGAAATGGCACTGCCGTGCGGGACTGGTCGCTTCGCAACGGTTATGGTTCATTTCATGAACGGTTATGGCTCTTACGAGCGGGAAAAGAAGCGTCAGGAAGACAGGGAGACCTGGAGACAAGGAGACACGGTGAAACGGAGACAAGGAGGAAAAGGATTGAAGGTAGGATTGGGTTTGGATGATGAATAATAAAAAAAGGGCACGCAATACATACATGCCCCCTTTAACTTTACGATTTTGAAAAATAGTTTAGTCTTCTATCTCCATTATCTTCGACAGTTCATCCCAGTGTTTTTTAACAAGCTCTCTATTTCCCTGCGGTACCTTTTCATAGATTTTTTTAAACTCGGCCATTGATTTTACGGCTTGTTTCATCATCTCTTTCTGCGCTTCAGGAACTTTTGGATCTTTTAGTTGCGCCTCCATTTGTTTTATATTTTCTTCTATTTCGTCCATATCTTTATGAAGCATAATCGAAATAACAGCCATCCATACTTTTCCAAAGGTAGGCCAAAACTCATCCCATGGCATGCCGGCAGCCCTTAATTTTACATCGAGCCCGGTGATATCTTTGTTCAATGTACTAAATTGTCCTATCCATCCTTCCCAATTCTCTGCATCACCTTTAAATTCCTTACCGCTTTTTTCCACTTCTTCCTTGACAACGGGAAAAACTTTCATGAATTTCTGAAGCTCAACCTCACTTAGAGTTTGATATACTATTTCCGCAACACCCTTTTCTTCGGCTGGCTTTGTCTCGGTAGCCGGTCCCTCATCTGGTGCCCCACAAAAGACCATTAAAAAAACAGACAACAAACCAAGCGCTATAAATTTCTTCATTGTACCTCCTTTTTTTTGCTTCGCAAAAATTGATTCAGACAGGTTTGAGCTGATTCAAACGGACAATAAAACCTTTTTTTTGCTTTGCAAAATTTATTCAGACAGATTTTAGCGGATTCAAGCAGACAAAAAATCCTGCTTTTGCTTCGCAAAAATAATTAAATTGTTTCAACCCTGTTCTTTCCACGCAGTTTTGCTCCTTGTAATGCCTTATCAGCACTCTGTATAAGCTCGTTCTGGGTTTCAGCATTGATTGGATAAGTTGCAACACCTATGGATACAGTCAATTTTGTTTTACCTCTACCCTTTAAATGAAACGATTCCATTTCGATTGCATTGCGAATTCTTTCTAAAACGCTTACTGCTACAGGATTGCCTGTTTCAGGGAATAAAATTACAAACTTTTCCCCTCCAAAACGCGCAACAAAATCAGTATCGCGTATATTCTTTTTTAGAACCTGGGCAATATGTATCAACGCCTTATTTCCTTTAATACGATCGTATTTATCATTAAAATACTTGAAGTTATCAATATCGACCATGGCGAGGCTCAGTTGTCTTGAATAACCCTTTGCCTTTTTCAACTCATTCTTTAACATTAGATGAAAGTAACGATGATTTGCGACTTTGGTAAGATCATCTATTAGTGAAAGTGATTCAACCTTGTTGTATAATTGGAGATTATGAAGCGCAGTACTTAACCAACCAGCAATCAATTCGAAAATCATAACAGAATTCGCATTAAATACATTTAATTCATCACACTCAATATTCAACACACCAATTGTTTTTCTTGAAATCTTCAAGGGAATAGCGATCTCAGATTTAGTACTGGTCTGACCATAAGCAAGATAATCAGAGTTCATGGTAACATCATTAGCAACGATCAATTTACCTGTTTTGGCAACAGTACCGATAATACCCTCGCCAGATTTTATTCTTAAAGACCCGGGAATTTCCATTTTAAAGCCTCCGGACAATTTCTTAAGAACTATCTCTTCATCCTCAATAAGGAAAATCGAAACATTCAGGTTTTTAAAATTCTGCGAAATAGATTTTATAATACTCTCATAAATAATGTCTATTTCAGGGATTCTTACCAAGTCACGGTTGATTTGATTCAGCATTAACAGTTCTTTCTCCCTTCTCATCCCTTCTTGTATCAATCTCGTATTAGCAATAACCACTCCTATTTTTGTTGCTATGCTGAACAGGAAAGATTCGTCTTCTGGTGTATAGACATTAACATCTTTATAATCCTGGATTACTATTACGCCTTCAAAATTATTTCTATATATGATTGGAACACCCAACCAGCTTTTCGCCTTTTTACCAGTAGTCTTTAAATCAAACCTCTTGAAGAATTTTTGAATATCATTATTAATGCAAACGATTTTCTTGGACCTTTTAACATATTCAGCGAGATCTTTTGACAATTTTATTGGATCCACTGTTATTTCTTTATCTTCGATATTATAAATTTCAAAGCTCAAAATATTTTCTTCGCGATGGTAAACGGCAATATAGAAGTTGTTTGTATCCAGTAACTTATTGATTTCTCTGTAAACTTTTCTTATAACTTTATGAAAATCAGGTGATGACCAGAGAAGCTTATCTATCTTCCCGAGTGATTGGATATACTTTGTTTGATGCAATACACCCACATACCAATATATTCGTAATATGCGATTTGTCAATACTTTAATATCCTGAAATTTAGCAATAAGAATGCAAACCAGAAGCAATAATGAACTTTTGAATCCAATTGACAATCATAGAAAAATAAATATAATAGTATTATGTTCGAAAAATTTAAAGTCAGCACACTGCAAAGAAATCAACTTGTCGATATAACAAAAGATGTCATATCAATTATCGATAAACATAAAATCAAAGAAGGTATCTTACATATCTACTGTCCGCACACAACAGCTGCTATAACAATCAATGAAAATGCTGACCCTTCGGTTCAAACCGATATTTCCGAAACATTAAGTAAACTTATTCCCCTTCGCCCTGACTACGCCCATACTGAGGGCAATGCCGATGCACACATAAAAGCATCAATAGTCGGCTCTTCAAGAACACTTTTCATTAATGAAGGCAAGA
>JAGMEL010000366.1 GCA_023128195.1 Caldifarciminota bacterium
TCTGAAATCTACAATCATCAATTATGATCCTTATCATTTTGCAATCTGAAATCTACAATCATCAATTATGATCCTTATCATTTTGCAATCCTAAATCTACAATCATCAATACTAAAGTCCTATCACCGGCACAGGAGATGAAACAAATATTTTTTTAGTCTCATCTTTTCTTTTCGTGAAAACAATATTAATATCATAAGCTTCTATATATTTTTTAATAACATTCATCAGATTACCATTTTCAAGATGAAGAGATGTCCATACATCATTTTCAACAGCCTCATCCTCGGCAAGATAAAGAAGTTTCCACCCACCTTCTTCTATCTCCTGATCAAGGATATCAGTTTTCTGATGGGTAAGTCGGGCTAATCGAGCAACTTTGTTTGTTTCAATGATAAAAAGGATAAAAAGCTTACTTTTAAATTTCTTACACAGTTTAACTGCCTGACTTATAATCATTTGATCAGTATCTTCTGTTAAGACAAGAACAACCTTTTTAAACTTCATTTCCTCTTTTCCCAACTTCCTAACTTCCTAACTTCAAAACTTCCTTTCTCTCTGTTTCCCCTGGTCTCCTTGTCACCCCATCTCCTTGTCTTTATTATTTGCTTCTTGTATTACCATTAATTACCCGCAAATTTTGCTCACATCTTTGATGTGACTGCAAAATTTAGTGTCCCGCCACTGGTCTCGAATCTGCGATAAGCAGAGGAGAGGAACTTGTCGAGGGATATCTATCATCGTATTACCTCTTGTATTGCCATTAATTACCCTTTCCTGCCCTCTCACAATATATAACGAGACATATCAACATCACTAACAATATCGCTTAATTTTCTATTTACATCCTCACCTTTAATCATAATTTTCTTCGTGCTTATATTTGGTGCAGCATAAAGTATATCCTCAAGAAGCTTTGTCATTACAGTATGCAGCCGCCGGGCACCAATATTCTCAGTTGATTCATTAACCCTTGAAGCGATCGTTGCGATTACTTCGATTGCATCATCAGAAAATTCAAGTATTACTCCTTCAGTAGCCACTAGTGCGCTGTACTGCTTGATTAAAGAATTCTCAGGTTCAACAAGAATTCTCTGAAAATCATCCTTGGTCAATGCAGACAGCTCCACCCTGATAGGAAAACGTCCTTGCATTTCAGGAATAAGGTCTGAAGGCTTTTTATTATGGAAAGCACCTGCTGCTATGAATAAAATATGATTAGTTTTTACCATCCCGTGTTTGGTCATTACACTCGACCCTTCAACTACTGGCAGGAGGTCACGTTGAACACCTTCGCGTGAAACATCAGGACCACTTGTAGCACCACTGCCGGCAATTTTATCTATCTCATCAATAAATATTATGCCCGAATTCTCTGCACGCTTTCTGGCTTCATTAATCACCTCATCCATATCGATTAACTTATCTGCCTCTTCATTTTGAATACACCGCAATGCTTCCTTAACAGGCATTTTTATTTTCTTTTTCTTCTTTGGTAATCTACTACCAAACGCTTGTTCAAGGGCGCCACTCAGATCTTCAATCCCGGCTTGACTGAAAATTTCAATAAACGGCATCTTTTGTCTCGTAACATCCAATTCGATGATTCTATCATCTAATTTCCCCTCACGCAAAAGTGCTCTCATTTTTTCCCGTGTAGAATCAACCGATTTAACACTATCCGTAATATCTGAATCGGTCTTTTTGATTATTGAAGGCACTGGTAGAAGAATATCAAGAATCCGTTCTTCAACAAATTGTTTTGCCTTTTCCTCGACCAGTTTAGTTTTTTCCTGGCGAACCATATTTACAGAAATCTCGACAAGGTCACGAACCATTGACTCAACATCTCTGCCCACATAACCAACCTCAGTAAATCGAGACGCCTCAACTTTAATGAATGGCGCCAGAGCAATTCCGGCCAACCTGCGGGCAATTTCAGTCTTACCGACACCAGTTGGGCCAATAAGAATAATGTTATTGGGATAAATTTCGTCTTTTATTTTGTCTGTAACACGCTGCCTGCGCCATCGGTTTCTTAACGCAATAGCAACTGCTTTCTTTGCCTCAGATTGTCCAATTACATATTTATCAAGTCTGGCAACAATCTTCTCAGGCGTGGGAAAAGCGTTAGACATTACGTCATTTTTTAACGCTTTATCCTCCATCATAGTAATTATATAGAATTATTCAAAAATGTCAAGCAAAATAATATCAAAAACATTAACGTTTTTAAAACTTACAATCATTTTAATATTGACAAAGTAAATAAATTATGTAAAATTCTATATGCAGCGGTTACTTGGTACAATAATCGTGTTATTATTACCTCAACTGAGTAATGCAATTGACCCTGCTGATGTTTTCCACAATTCAAACAGCATATTTTACGTAAACCCTTCTGTTGGTGAAATAAAACTAAAAGTAAAAAAGGGTAGCATAATTGATGCACAAGTTATCATTAATTCGGACAGTGCTAAAATGGAAATCTGGTATCGCAATGGTAATTTCGATTATTTTGCAGCAAGATTGAATAAGTTTGATACAACAGCTACGTATCATTTTATACTAAAAAACACAGGAGATTCATTAATATTCCCTGCGACTGATGAATTCAAACCTGATGTACCACTACTCACACCACCAGCATGGGCATTTGCTAAAACCTATTATTCGATATTTATTGATGGTTTTTATAATGGTATCCTGACAAATGACCCTGAAGAAAAACTAATCTGGGGCACAAAACCAGAAAAATGGCGTTCATATGGCGGTGATTTAAAAGGGGTGCTGCGGAAAATAGCATATATTGATTCATTTAATCCCGACATAATTATTTTACAACCAATTTTCTCAGCATCTTCAAATCATAAATTCAATCCAAAAGACTATGCCTCAATAGACTCATGTTTTGGCGATACTGTGGATTTAAAAAATCTTATTGCTGAAATACATAAAAGAAATAAAAAAATAATTTTAAGCGTCATCTTCACCCATACTGGAATAGACTTCCCGGCATTTGTAGATGTTGTAAAAAAAGGTAAAGAATCAAAATACATTGAGTGGTATTTCATCAAATCAACACCGATAACAACGTCTCCACTAAATTATGAATGCTGGCGCTCTGACTCTCGTTTTCCCAAACTTAATCTTCGTAATCCTCAAGTTGCAAATTATCTAATTGGGTTTTTGGAATACTGGAAGCACTTTGGTTTTGATGGTTTTTATATCGGCGAAGATGAAAAGATCGATGCTGATTTTATTAAAACATTACGTTCCCATTTGAAAACCAAATATCCGGACATTCTTTTACTTGGAAGTGATGTACGTTTTCTTAATGGTGATGGGTTTGATGGCAGTACTAACAGAAACTTCCTTGATATATTAATGAAATATTTCGTCAAAAACACACTAACCACGAGTGATTTTGATAATTTACTACAAAAAATGTTCTTTTTTAATCCAGCCCAGGTTAACTGTATGAATCTTATTAGTCTTTCAGACTACGACAAGAGAATCTATGGTGAAGCCGAAGCCGACATCATAAAAAATCTTTATGCTTTTATTTTTACCTGTGTCGGTTCACCAACCATTTTATATGGAGATGAAATCGGGCTGTCCGATTATGCATCGCTCAACCAGGGTAGTTTTATCTGGAATATAGACAATCAAAATCGTGACCTCTTAAAAGAAATCAAACAACTTATTGAAATTCGTAACACAAATCCACAAATCTTAAGTAATGTTTTCTTTTCACTCTATGTAAATGATATTACTAAAGTTTATGCATACGACCGCGGTGGTTTAATCGTGGTGCTGAATTCTGGTGACAAACAGTCTTTTGTTGAACTTCCTG
>JAGMEL010000367.1 GCA_023128195.1 Caldifarciminota bacterium
TTATGGACAGGAACTATCCCCCTTCCTTATCGTCGCGCTGCCAGTGTGCAAAAATGTTTCAGAACATCTGATTTAGAAAATGTTGGAAAAACCAGACGACACCATACATTTTTTGAAATGTTAGGAAATTTCTCGTTTGGTGATTATTTCAAAGAAAAGGCAATTGTCTGGGCTTGGGAATATTTAATTGAAGTTTTGTTAATTGACAAAAAGAAACTATATGTGTCTGTATATAAAGATGATGATGAAGCATACAATATCTGGCACAAAAAGATTGGATTAAAAAAAGATAGAATTTTCAGGCTTGGGAAAGAACATAATTTCTGGGGTCCAGCAGGGAATTCAGGCCCTTGCGGTCCTTGTTCTGAAATCTTTTATGATTTAGGTAAAAAGTTCTCATGCGGGAAAAAGACATGTGTACCGGGCTGCGACTGTGACCGGTATCCGGAAATCTGGAATCTGGTATTCCCCCAGTTTAACCAGACTGTAGCCGGCGAAAGATTACCTCTAAAGAATCGTGGAGTTGATACGGGCATGGGTTTTGAAAGACTCGCAGCGGTCCTGCAAAATAAGGACTCAGTTTTTCAGACCGACCTGTTTTATCCTATTATTGAGGATATTATCAAACACAAGAATTTGAAATATGGTGAAGATCAAAATATTGATGTGAAAATTAATGTCATTGCCGACCACGTAAGAGCCCTGGTATTTGGAATTGGAGATGGTATAATCCCCTCAAACGAAGAACGTGGTTATGTATTGCGAAGACTCTTACGCAGGGCAGTGCGTTTGTGCCGAAATTTAGGTTTTGAAGATCCCTGCCTCTATAAATTAGTGCCAAAGGTTATTAAGATGTATGAAGATACTTACCCTGATTTAACTGAAAGAAGAGAAGAGATTACCCTTGTTATAAAATCAGAAGAAGAAAGGTTTCTCACCACCCTGGAAAAGGGCTTGCAGCAATTTGAAGAAATCATTGAGGTAAAACGCGTAATATCAGGCAAAGATGCCTTTAAACTTTATGATACATACGGCTTTCCTGTTGAATTAACTCAGGAAATTGCCAAGGAAAATAATATAAAAGTAGATGAAAAAGGATTCATGTCAATGATGGAAAAAGCCCGAGAAATCTCAAAAGCAAAGGCAAAATTTATTCCTAAGGGAGAATGGGAAATCTTAAAACAAGGCAATGGTGAATTTGTTGGTTACGAAAAAACTGAGATCGAGACCGAGATACTTAGATACAATGAGCATGACAAAATAATCGAGGTGGTTCTTAAAGAATCGCCATTTTATGCTGAAGCAGGCGGCCAGGTTGGGGACAGCGGTGAAATTGTTGGTAAAAATTACAAGCTTCATGTATTAGATACCTATTGGTTTCAGGGTATGATTGTATGTCATTGCAAAATTATTGAAGGTAAATTCGCGTCTGGAGAAGTTGTAGCAAGAGTAGATATAAAAGTGCGAAAAGAGAGTGCACGAGCACATACAGCAACACATCTTCTCCATGCTGCATTGAGAAGAACTTTAGGCGAGCATGCCCGGCAAGAAGGTTCATTTGTAGAACCCGGAAGATTTCGCTTTGACTTCACGCATTTTAAACCTTTAAGTGATGATGAAATTAATGCAATTGAGAATCTCGTTAATGAAAAAATATTAAAAAGTCTTCCTGTTGAAAAATTCAATACTACATTAAATGAAGCAAAAAAATTGGGAGCAATGGCGATATTCGGTGAAAAATATGGCAATGAAGTCCGGGTTGTCAAAATAAGCGATTATTCAATTGAGCTCTGTGGTGGAATACATCTCGATAATACCGGTGAAATCGGATTATTTAAAATTCTTTCTCAGGAAGCTGCGGCTGCGGGAATAAGGAGAGTAGAGGCAATCGTCGGTTTGAGGCTCTTTGAA
>JAGMEL010000368.1 GCA_023128195.1 Caldifarciminota bacterium
CCTATATTTTTCAATAAAAGAACAACTAAGAAGTTTTCGAAAGAAGAGGGTCCAATTTCCAGATTTAAACTTTTTTTCATCTCTTTGGGATTTTTATTCCCATTGGAAGAAAGAACTAAAAACATACCAGGAAAGAAGAGAATACGTTCGATCATTGTATAAACCTATCGATGACGCCATAACTCAAGTTTTAATGAAGGTTTATGATAGAACAATTGATTCAAATAATTTAGAAAAGCTATTATCTTCAATCGTGGAGGAAAGTGTTGAGAAAAAAGAATCGAAAACCATATCTTCGGCAACCGGGGCATCTGAAGGTTCAGCAGATAAGTTCGAATATGATATCGCGATATCATTTGCGGGTGAAGATAGAAAAACTGCAGAAGGTATCGCAAATTCACTGATAATTGAAGGCGTCAAGGTATTTTATGATAGATTTTATAAGGTTGATATGTGGGGAAAAAAATTAACGAACTACTTTCAAGATATTTTTGGTCCAAAGGCAAGATTTGTAACGGTCTTAATATCGAAGCATTATCCTATTAAAGATTGGACTGACTTTGAATTCTCCATCGCAAGGGGCGAGGCAAAAAAGAGAAAAACTGAGTTCATACTACCAGTTAGGTTAGATGGTACTAAGATTTTAGGGATACATGAGGATGTTGGATATCTCGATTTGGAAACAGAAGGTATTAAGGGGATAGTCGACGCTGTTATAGAAAAATTGCCTAAAAGAAAAGAGTTACATATTAAAATAACAAGGGGTATATTTGTAACCACTTTAGGAGTTAATTTTGAAGATTTGGTTGAGAATAAAATAATATCAAATAACGATTGGAGAAATTATCTAAGAACATGCGATAAATTAGAAGCTGATTTAAAGGCAAAACTGGATAAATCGGCAATTGGTAAATATTATTTTGCGGAAGCATCAACGAGAAATGGAGAAACATTATCAGTAAGATTTACTCACGTTTGGGACACATCGCGGGGATTGCCTGATTTTACTTTTACGGATTATTGGGATTTTCTTGAATTTCGCTCGGTAGAAGAAATCTATCCCGATCGTTACGAAGAAATAAAATCAATGTTTAGAGAAGACATTTGCGCAAAAGGAAAGGATAAAGAATGAAGGCAAAGGGCGCACGGCACAATATGCGGGCAACTCTGCGGAAACCTTCGGTTTCCTTGCCTTGCCTTCGGTTCGGTCATATAACAGACGCATATCTGGCTTCGTGCCTTCAGCACTCTGCTTAAATCCTGCGAAGCAGGATTTCACATATGCTCGGAACGTTATACGCCATTTGCAAGAAAGGTGAGGATGTGATATGATTCGTAAAATGAGAATAGAAGATTTACCATTTGTTAAATCCTTGATGCAATCCATTCCCCTTTTCTGGCATGATGTTTGGACTGATAAAACACTGGAACGAGCTTTTGCTGCTTCAGAAGACCTTGCGTTAGTATATGAATTGGATCATCAGATAGTGGGTTGCATATTTGGATATGATCTTGGCTTTCGAGCCTATATTGGGGGACTAGCTATCTCTGAAGAAATGCGTAATCGAGGAATTGGGAAAGAGCTTCTTCAATATGTTGAGGATGTTCTAAAAAAGCGAGGATGTGAGCTAATTATTGCCGATATTTGGAAGTCTGCGGAACCATTTTACAGAAAGCTGGGATGGGAAGAGCCACAAGCAGTGCTCTTGAGAAAAAGGTTGATTGAGAAATGAGTAATTGCGAACGTTATGCGCCAGTTTACGAAACTAACCCCAAGATTTATTATGTATGAATAGTATTTATCCAAAATATTTTACAATCGACCTAATTCTCAATTTTTGTAATAACAAATGCCGACATTGTTATTCACAAATACCGGGAAGCATCGTTCAACCGTCTTTAGAAAATATTGTTTTGCTGCTTGACAAAATCAATAAATCTACCCTTTCAGAATTCATATTGTGCCCCTGGTGTTTAATGCATGAACCTCTTTTAATTAGAAATATTGATATATTAATCGCTTATATAAGAGAAAAATGGCCTAAATGCAAAAGCAATAATCATTTAGTTAGCAATTTATCGGTTATTTCTCATAATCCCGAAATATTAAATAAACTTCATCGAGTTGGTATAAGAAGTTTCCAATTTTCTTTTTATGGTACAGAAGAAGTACACGATTATTTTGCAGGCAGACAAGGGGCATACAAAGACATCGAAAAAGCAATCCCTTTCCTATTAGAAAAAGGCATTAAACTTACACCGATTATTTGGTTACATAGTAAAATAGGTCCTTCATTACCCCGTTTATTATCCATTTTTAATGAATACGAATTTGAGCTGCTATCAAATAAATTGCCTGCAAAACTTATTGAACCGGTTGGAAATCAAATTAAGCATCCTGAAGATATACCAACATATGAGGACCTTATTGACTATAAAGATATTTTGCCCGAACATATATTTTCTTATAAGGAAAGTGCCATTTGTAAAACTATCATAGAAAATACTTTTAGTGGGCAAAATAACAATAATATTTGCGACTTAAATAATCTAACTTGTAGTTATACAGTTTTGCCTGATGGGGATATCTATCAATTTTGGACTCCCATTCACCCTCTTTTTAAATTGGGTAACGTTTTGAATGACTGTATGGACGAAATACATAAAAGATATTTTAATAATGAATCCCAGGGGTACATTATTTTAAATAATTTAGAAAATGTTCAGCTTGTCCAGGAATTTGGTAATCTTAGAAGCAATAAATTATATTCTTCACCTGAAAGTTTAGTGTATTACTATAAATTGAAAAAACTTGGGTTTTAAGGAAACAACCGGCGCATAACAACGGGCTTGGTGGCTCGTGATAGATAGGTACGTTAGCCCTCCACTTGGCCCAAATGCCTTCGGCATTTCGCAAACACGCAAAAAGTTATACGCAATAGAGCAGACTAGACTGCTTTCTTGACAACATAGCCAAAATAATTATAATTGCCATAGAAAAAATTAAAAGTCCTTTGGATTTAATACCGAAACGAGGTTTGAACGATGAAAAGAATTGAGTATCAACTAAGGAGGTGTATATACGATGATGCCGCCTGTACGCCCAAATTGGCAGGATATCTGACAGTGTCGGATATAAACGAGTCAGGTACCGTTCGTGCGGCATTTTAATAAATTAATTTAGAAAGGAGTAAAATTATGGAACAATTAAATCAAACAATAGAGGCGACATGGGGTATCGCTGTAAAAATTTGGTGGTGGATAGCATGGCGTTCTTTCTTAGTGGCTATGATTGGTGGCTTCCTGCTCGGGTTTATTATTGGAGTAGTCCTGGGTATAGCCGGCGTAGATCTTGTAAATATACAAATTATTTCTGGTCTGCTTGGTGGGGTATTTGGTTTCATGGTTACTGTTTTTTTCTTCAAAAAAATCATTGGTAAAAAATTTAAAAATTTTACCATAGTGTTATTAAAAACGGAATAATAATAATAAATGCTGCGTAAACAGCACCTAACACCGAATATCTCGTTCCGCTACGCTTCACCCAAACCCAGCACTTTTTGTGGTGGGAAATTTGAGCGCTTTTAATGAATATACAATGGATTTATTGTGTTTGTTGAGAATAGGAAAAAGTCAAAAGTGCTGGGCTTCTTTTATCCGCGAAACATTAGGCGACATTTTATTTACTTCAATATTTAGAAGGAGAGTGTCAGTATGAAAAAGGGATTTTTAGTAGTAATAGTTATGTTTTTACTGTTTTTGATACAAAGTTGTGTTTCCACATCAAAACTTACAATTGAAACTATAGATGAAAGAACTCTGATAGTATCCCAAAAAGCTATTGAATATGAAACTTTCTGGGAGGCTATGGAGAATATTGATTTTAGTTGTTTGAGAGAACATCAAATAAATGGTGATCAACAGAGTTTTGCCGAAGCACTTAAATTGACGGTTGCTGGTAATATTGAAGATGCTGAAAATGAATTCAGAAAACTCCATATTTCTTCGGATGATTCGCTGATTAAAAAGTATTCAAAAGAGATTTTTGGTAATTTGTTATTCTTTCAATCGAAGTGGGAGGCACTTTTAGAGCTTTTCATAGACGCTGATGATACTACATATAATAACATAGGACTCGTAGAGGCATTTAGTAAATCTCCTGAAGAGAGTTATTCCTTTCCTGCTCAGCCAGCCATCATTCCAATGGAATTGAGTTTGTCTGGTTGTCCTGTAATTGAAGTTGAAATAAACGGGCATAAGAAAAAATTTTGGATTGATACCGGAGCGGGGTTGAGTGTAGTTGCTTCAGATATTGCTAAAGAATGTAATATCTTTCCTGTAGGTACAGGAAAAATTAAGGCAGGAACAGGAACTAGTAAAAAGGTTGATGCTCAACCGGCTATTATCGAGAATTTAAGAACAGGAGAGATATCAATAAAGAATCATCCCGTTATCATTATTGATAAGAAAGATTTGGAATTTAAGTTATTCGGCTTGTTTAGAATAATGAAGATCGATGGAATTATTGGTTGGAACGCAATACAAAATATAGATATTGAGATTGATTACCGAAATAAAGTAACTACAATCAAAAAGCCAATTAAAATTGATAGTCCTAATCGTAATTTTTTCTGGCTTGATTATCCTATTGTAACTCTTATAAATCAAGAGGGAACAAAATTAAATTTTGGGCTGGATACTGGAGCAAGAAAAACCAGTCTTACAGATAATATTCTTAAAAAAATCAGTGTTAATAATGTTCATATCAAAAAGAAAACTATTGGTTCAGCAGGTGGTCTTGAAAAGATTGAATCAAAAATTATCCCTGAATTAACATTGATCTTAAACGGTTATGGATTGCATTTTAACGATATAGGGACGCACCCTGCGAAAGGTTCAGTATTTGTGAAATTGGATGGTGTTTTAGGGAGTGATGTTTTTAAAAATGGTAGGGTCAAGATCGACTATTTGAATGGGATACTTGAGATTAAATTTCCTGAAGAAAGTTGGAAGAGCTAAAGCGTAAAGCGCTTTAGGAGACACGGAGACTGGAAGACAAGGGGACAAGGAGACCGGGAGACAAGGAGAACCTGAAGACACATTTCATTGGAGACATACCTTTAGTTGCAGACACGCTTTGCTGAAAAACTAAATAAACCAGAAAAACCAAAGAAACCAGATTAACGTTCCAAACGAATGAAACGCTCATAACGCTATTAACGATTTTAGTTCCCAAGAAATCCCCGTAATATCGAGACTTTTTGAAATCACCCCTTGACAAATCCAGATTTTCCAATTCTGTAGGGACACGCCATGGCATGTCCCTACGACCAAACCCAATCCCATTAACCATCTTTGAGAGTTCTGAAAAAACATTCATCGCTCTCAAAAATCAATTGACAAACCTTTGATATGATATCTGTCTATTACCATACGTTCTGGCACAATAATGGCGCAAATCTGGCACACGTGTCCCGCTCTTTGTGAGAACATAGGGCGGGGAAGAAAGGGGGAGTGATGCGGTTCCTTATTCCCCTCTTACCTCATTGTTGCTACAAAAAATTATTTTGTTACAATCAGCTTTTTGATGAACTCTGTATTATTAGTATTCACTTTTAAGAAATAAACACCTGAACTTATTCCCTTTAGCGAGATTTGTTTCTCATCATTAAATTCTGCCAGTTCTTCTGCTTTTTTTAATTTGCCAAGGACATCGTATATCTTTACGCTCTGCACTGCTGCAGGCGAATGAATTATGAAAAATGTCTTTGCGGGATTAGGAGAAACGACAAAGTCGTTGCGAGCCGAAGGCGTGGCAATCTCCGTGTCTTCTTCTATTCCGGTCACATCCCGAATCACCGAGACACTTGAGCTAGCCGAATTTGCCACATAGGTTCGGTTTTGGGCAGAATTCCAGGTAAAGGCCCAAGGCTTATTTCCGACTGCAATCGTGGTAATGACCACATTGGTTGCGCCGTCAATCACCGTGACATGTTGGCTACCATTAGCGCAGTAGACTTTGTTATTGGTCGGATTATAGACCAAAGCACGAGGCCAACTTCCGACGGCAATCCAGGTAATGACCGCATTGGTTGCGCCATCAATCACCGTGACATGTTGGCCACCATTAGCGCAGTAGACCTTGTTATCAGTCGGATTATAGACCAAAGCACGAGGCCCATTTCCTACTGCAATTGTGGTAATGACCGCATTGGTTGCGCCGTTAATCACTGTGACATTATCGCTATACAGATTAGCGCAGTAGACCTTGTTATCAGTCGGATTATAGACCAATGCCCAAGGGTGATCTCCGACTGCAATCGTGGTAATGACCACATTGGTTGCGCCGTCAATCACTGTGACATTATCGCTACTAAGATTAGCGCAGTAGACCTTGTTGTTGGTGGGGTTATAGACTAAGGCACAAGGACCACTACCGACCGTGATGGTCGTAATCACGCTATTGGTCGCTCCATCAATCACGGTAACATTATTGCTCCCAGCATTTGCGCAGTAGACCTTGTTATGAGTCGGATTATAGACCAAAGCCCAAGGGTAATCTCCGGCTGGGATCGTGGTAATGATTGCATTGGTTGCGCCGTCAATCACTGTGACATTATCGCTACCACTATTAG
>JAGMEL010000369.1 GCA_023128195.1 Caldifarciminota bacterium
AGATAGATAGAGTGTTTCATTTTTAAGATCTTCGGCGAAACCCGAAATATTCAATATTAACGTTAAACCGACTACTACATACAGGTATCTTAAAATCTTCATTTTTTGACCAAACCTTTATATATCTTTTTTATTAAATCTAAATATATTTCTTGTTCCTTATGGGTTAAGGGACTAAAGGCCTTTTTTATCATTTGCTGGTGTTCATTTAATACTTTTTTAATAAGGTTCTTACCTTTTTCTGTTAAAGAAATAATAACTATTCTCCTATCTTTGATGCCCCTTGTCCTTGCAATTAATTTTGATCTGATAAGCCTGTCGGTAAGCCCTGTTACGGCGCTCTTTGTTATTCCTATGTTTTTTGAAAGATCCGTCATTGTGCACATGTTTTTCTCAAACACTATCTGCAATAAAAACATCTGCGGAAGGGTGATTTCACCTTTGGTGAGCGCGCTCGAACCACCTTTAACTAATTCCTTCTGTATAGTCGGTAAATATTTATGTAGTTCATCCAAAAATTTCTTTTCCACAAAAACCTCCTATTAGTTAGAATCCTTAATAGTTAACTATCTTAACTATTCATGCAGTTAAGTATAGCATATAAAAATCGCTTTGTCAAGCGTTGTAGGTTATTTTTTGGTAAGGGTAAATTTTACAGGGATTTTTACTTCCATCGCTTTATCTATATTTCTAAAGCGCCACTGGGCTATGGCCTTTATTGCGGCTGAATCGAGTGTGTAGAATCCCGATCCCGAAAGGACACTTACATTTGTCACGCTTCCATCTTTGTTTATGCTTACGATAAGAAGAATCTCTCCCTCCCACCCTTTAATTCTCGCAAGCATCGGATATATGGGGGGTTTATTTATCATGAGCGAAGAAATTTGCTTCGTTATTGCTCCGACTGTAGGTTTTGTCTTAATAGTTTGTTTTTTTTGTTTTTCTCGCGGCAGTTTTTTAACTTCCGTCTTTTCTTCCGGTAGCTCTCCTTCCATTTTTTTATCTTCTTTTAAATCCAACTTTTTCTCGGGCAGTATTTTTTCTATTTTCTGAGCTTCGATTTTTATAAGTGGTGTTGAACAAACCATTGATATTTCAATACTTGCGGGCGCTCTCAAAACGTCAATATCGATATTCTTTGTAAAAAAGGAGTTAAGAGGGACAATGAAAAAAAATGAGTGGATAAAGATAGACATAAGAAATGGGAAGAAGAGATTATTATTCACGGTGATCAGATGTTTCAAGTGAGACTTTTTCTATACCAGCTCTCCTGATCGAATCGAGAACCTCTATAACGCTATTGTATATTACGTTTTTGTCTGCGTTCAAGAATGCTTTAATTTCAGGATTCAGATTTTTATAAATTTTGAGTTCAGAAATTAGGTCCTCTATAGATACCTTTTTTTTATTTATATATATAACATTATCTTGTGTAATTGTAACTATAAGATATTCTTTTTTATCTTCGATTGAACTTAGAGCAAAAGGTAAGCGTACAGGAATTCCCTTTTGTATAGTCATTGAAAGAAATGTATAAACAAAAGACACCAGAACAAGAAAAATCATATCCAATAGCGGTATTAATTCTATTCTTGACTTTCGTATTTTAAGATTTACTTTCATTTTCTTTCTTATATTTCCATTGGGTGATTTCTAGAGCATTCACATATTTTTCAATTTCCTGAGCGTTTGATTCTGTGAGACTATTAAAATAATTGAACGGTATAAGAGTAAAAATCGCTATGATTAAGCCTGAAGCCGTTGTAATTAGGGCTTGGGCAATACCGCCGGTCACCGCGCTTGGATCAACCAACCCTCCCCTTCCAAGTATGCCAAAAGATATAATAATCCCTGTTACCGTTCCGAATATTCCGAGTAAAGGAGCGAGCGTTATAATGGTGTCCAGGATAACCATGTACTTTTTCATAGAATTTATCTCATTGGTCGCAGTTGCCTCAAGGGCATTTACAAAATTGTAGTTATAATTTTTAATACCCTCGAGAAGTATTTTCACTATTATATCGTTTGTTTGCTTGCATGTTTTTATTGCATTGTTTAATTTTCCTTTTTCGGCCAGCCTTAATATTACGTTTAAAACTCTCCTGTTTCGCTTTATTCTTAACCCGAACCAAAAGATAAGGCGTTCAATTATTATGGCTAGCGAAATTATAGAACACAACATGAGAGGGTACATCACAGGCCCTCCCTTTTGTAAAAACTCAATCATAATACCTTCCTTTCCGTGTTATTTCTGCGTAAGCAGGAATCTAAAAATGTTCTAGATTCCCGCCCTTCGCTTCGCTCAGGACAAGCCTTTCCGCGGGAATGACAGAAGCATATCAAAATTCTATTTTGGATTTAAAGCCGACCGTATGATTTCTCGGTGGTGTCTGGTAACCGTAAACCTCTTCATAGAAACGATCGGTCATATTATCCATTTTATAATAAAATGATATATATTTAGTTATTCCTATCTCTGCAACCATATCGAATTTCCAGT
>JAGMEL010000037.1 GCA_023128195.1 Caldifarciminota bacterium
GTCATAATTTATCAGGAACCTGATACAATGATTAAAACGGTTCGTGATCTCTTCAACAGTGAAATTCGCAATTTATACATAGATTCTGAATCAGAGTACAGAAAGATACTTAATTATCTCGGTATGGTTTCCCCAAGAATGAGATCACGGGTTAAATTATACAGGGATCCTCAACAAATTTTCAAAAAATTTAATATTGAGGAGCAACTAAAACGTATTCAGGAACGTAAAATTTGGCTGCGCAGTGGCGGTTATATAGTGATTGATCAAACTGAGGCGCTTATTGCTATTGATGTAAATACAGGGAAATCATCAAAGGAAAAGCAGGCTGAAAGATTAGCTCTTTTAACAAATCTCGAGGCTTTAAAAGAGATTGCCCGACAATTGAGATTGAGAGATATCGGAGGGTTAGTAGTTGTTGACTTAATTGATTTAGAAAAGAAAGAAAATATTAATAGGATGCTAAGGGAATTTAAGTCCCTGATTCGGGATGACCGTGCACGCTATAGAATTGGTGGTGTCAGTGAATTTGGTCTGCTTGAATTTACCCGTGAGCGATCAAGAGCCAGTATTACTCATGTCTTAAGTGAAGCGTGCCCTGTTTGTAAAGGAAAGGGAAGGGTTATCTCACGGCAGAGTACTATGGGGTATATTGAAAGATGGTTTTTGAATAATGGGAAGAGTATTATTGGAAAGATGATTGAGTTGAGAACATCGCCGAGACTGGCAGATTTTCTCAGTCTACATCATGCGGATACTTTAGCAGTAGTTTCAAAGAAGTATAATCTAATTCTAAGGGTGAAGGGTGATTATGCTATAAATGATGGTGATTTCAAGGTGGTGGTAATATGAATAAAGTGGGCTTAAAAAGGCTCAAAAGGCTAAAAGAGGGCTAAAGATGAAGGGATTTAAACAAAAGATTACCAAAGAGAAAATTCAAAATTTAGAAGAAATCGCACGGTTTTGCCGTGGCGATATTATTAAAATGACAACAATGGCTGGTTCAGGCCATCCAGCTGGTTCGCTGTCTTCAATAGATATTTATTTGACACTATTTACCTTTGCAAACATTACACCGAGTAACATTGATGATCCAGAAAGGGATAGAATTATAGTAAGCCATGGTCATACTGCCCCAGGGTTATACTCCTGTTTAGCCCGACTTGATTTTTTTGATTTAGAAGAAGTGCTTATTGGTTTTAGAAATTTTGCCAGCCCATTTGAGGGACATATTGAAAGAAATATTCCTGGGGTTGAATGGACGACAGGCAATTTAGGGCAGGGGCTTTCAGCAGGATGTGGTTTCGCATTAGCTTCTAAGTTGACTAATTTGAACTACAATACTTTTGTAGTAATGAGCGATGCTGAACAGGCAAAAGGACAGGTTGCTGAAGCAAGAAGATTTGCGCGGAAATACGGGTTGAATAATCTAACTGTAATTATTGATTATAACCATTTCCAAATATCCGGTCGAACTGAAGATGTAATGCCGGTTAATATCACAGAAAATTATCTTGCCGATGGCTGGAAGATTTTAGAAGTTTCCGGTCACAAAATTTATGAATTATACAAGGCGATCAAAGAGGCATTGAGCGATACTGAAAATCCATATGTAATCATTGCTCAAACAATAATGGGCAATGGCGTATCATTTATGGAGAATAGAGCCGATTATCATGGCAAAGCAACAACCAGGGAAGAATGTAAAAAGGCCCTCGAAGAGTTAAGGGTTGAGGATGATATTGATGAATTATTAAAAATTAAGAGTACAAAAAAGGTGGCTGTATTTAACCGTAAGCAAATACCATTACCAACAATAAAAACCGGGAATCCAAAAGTCTATAGTGAAACTGCACATCCTAGGGTTGCTTTTGGAAATGCTCTGGTAGATATTGCTGGTATGAATAATAAGAATTCGATGGCAGTATTTGATTGTGATCTTGCCGATTCAACAAACATCAGCAAATTTGCAAAAGTAAACCCAGACAGTTTCTTTGAAGCCGGGGTGAGCGAACATAATACAGCGACAATTGCTGGAGCACTATCAATAAACGGTATTTTAACAATATGGGCAGACTTTGGCGTTTTCGCAATCGGTGAGGTATATAATCAATTAAGACTTAATGATATCAATGATACCAATTTAAAAATTATTGCTACACATCTTGGTTATAATGTAGGACCCGATGGCAAGACACATCACTGTATTGATTATATTGGATTATTAAAGAATCTTTTCGGTGTAAAATTAATAATTGCAGGCGATCCCAACCAGACTGACCATATCACAAGATATATTTTCAGTCAACCAGGCAATCATATTATGGGTCTTTCAAGGACGAAATTGCCAATAATTAGAACCGAGGATGGGAAAATATTTTTCAACGAGGATTATAAATTTACATACGGTAAGGTTGACTTAATCCGGGAAGGTAATGACTGCGCAATATTCACCTTGGGAACAATGCTGACTCAGGCTATATCAGTATGGGATAGATTAAATGAGTCAGGTATTAGTGCGCGCATCTATAATATTTCGTCTCCCCTTGATATTGATAAAGAAATAATTGCTGATGCAGCAGCAACCAATTTAATTATCACTTATGAAGATCATATTGTTACATCAGGGTTAGGCAGTATTATTGCTCAAATAATCGCCGAGAATAATTTAAATACAGATTTTATTAAAATCGGGATCAACCAGTTTGGTGGTTCAGATAAACCGGAAGTTCTTTATAAAAAGTATTCACTTGATGCCGATTCACTGGTTGATATAATAAAAAATAAGATAAATAGTAGACAGTAGAGATTTCTGAAAAAGCCAGAAATCTTTGATTACAGTGATTAAAGTAATAGATATCAGAGATAAAAGTCATGAAATATCACTGTAATCTTTTTCGCATCTTTGTAATCAGGAGAGCGATGAATACTTTTTCAGAGCTCTCAGTACTATTTCTTGACATTTCGTTTTAAATTGCTAAAATAACAGGCGGATATGTGAAAAAACTCCAGCTTGACGGAGCGGCAAATAATTTTTAGGCATTTAGGCATTTAGATATTTAGGTAATTTAGGTATTTAGATATTTGATTTATTCGAGGAGGTTTACATGGCAAAAGAGTCAAAAAAGACAATAAAAAAGCATGCGAGCGTATATGCTAATGTAGTCAGACAATTTAATAAAGCTGCGGATTTTATGAAGCTCGATCCAGAGATTCGTAAGATCCTTGCAAAGACGACCACGGAGATTATAGTTAACTTTCCTGCAAAAATGGATGATGGCACGATCCAAATGTTTACAGGCTACCGGGTGCAGCATAACAATGTACTGGGTCCGTACAAAGGTGGGCTCAGATACCATCCAGCAGTTGATATTGATGAGGTGCGGGCACTCGCGACCTGGATGACATGGAAGTCGGCAATAGTTAATATTCCTTTTGGTGGTGCAAAAGGAGGAATCCAGCTTAATCCATTTAAGTATTCAGACAGTGAATTGCAGCGAATAACAAGGCGCTTTACCTTTGCCCTGGGCAGTAATATTGGGCCAGAATATGATATCCCTGCGCCCGACGTTAACACTACCGCTCAGATCATGGCGTGGATTTTAGATACTTATTTATCAACCCAACCTCCACAAGAACGGCAGCGTTGTACCCATGTGATTACTGGTAAGCCTATAGAAGCAGGTGGCAGCTTAGGACGCGATAAGGCAACAGGTCAAGGCGTTGTTTTTACTATTGAGGAGTGGGCAAAGGATAAGGGATTTAGTTTAGATGGTGCAACATACACAGTACAGGGGTATGGAAATGTTGGTTCCTGGGCATCTCTTTTGTTAAAACCGCATGGGTCAAAGCTCATCGCGGTTGAAGATGTTACTGGAGCGATTGCTAATGCAAAAGGGATTGATCCAGACGACCTTAATGTCTATGTTAAGAAAACCGGCGGGGTTAAGGGGTATGTTAAAGCCAGGCCAATTGGCCACAAAACCCTGTTGAGTACAAAAGCCGATATTTTTATCCCTGCCGCACTCGAAAATCAGATTACTGCCGAGACTGCGCCTTTATTAAATGTCAAGGTCGTTGCTGAAGGCGCAAATGGTCCAACTGACCCGGATGGCGATGAAATTTTGCAAAAGCAAGGGATTGATATAATCCCTGATATTCTATGTAATGCCGGCGGTGTTGTTGTCAGCTATTTTGAGTGGCTCCAGAACAAACGGAGTGAATTCTGGGATCTTGAGGAAGTAGACAATAAATTACACAAGAAGATCGTTAATGCCTATGAAAGGGTACGTGATACAGTAAAGGAGTTCAAAACTGACTGGCGCACTGGTGCCTATATTGTTGCTCTGAGACGCCTGGAAACAGTATATAAAGAACGTGGAATCTTTCCGTAATAAGACATGTAGTACAGAATATATTGTAAATGGGGTCAGACCTGGAAACTAGAAACTAATTGACAATGTAACAGAAATGGCTATACTTATTTGATGGCACGACCTTACCGACTGCAAGGCGAGAATTGCTTATATCACATCATGAGCCGGGGTGATGATCGTAAGAGGATTTACACAAGGTCAGGCGATTACGGCAAGTTCATGAATTATGTAGTAAAGGCCAAAGAGCGGTATCAGTTTTACCTGTATGCGTACTGTTTAATGTCTAATCATTTCCATCTGCTTCTTGAAACAAGGCTACCAAATATATCCAAAATCATGCACTATATTAAGGGATCGTACACCACGTACTACAATATCCGGCATCAACGGTACGGGCACCTGTTTCAGGGGAGATTTAAATCGATTGTCGTCGACAAGGACAGTTACTTACTTGAGTTGAGCCGGTACATTCATTTAAACCCTGTACGTGCAGGGATCGTGACGGATCCTCTTGAGTACCCCCGGTCGAGTTACCGTGGCTATTTGGGAAAAAAGGATACGTATATTGATAGTGACCAGGTGAAGCGTTATATAGGTATGGGTCGTGGTGAGTATCGGCGTTTTGTACTGGAGGGTATGAGGAAGTTGAAAGATCCATTGGGCAAGGTGTACGCTGGTTTTTTATTAGGGTCTGTGGGATTCATAAAAGATAAATTAAAGGATTTGGAAGTACAGATCACGAGCGAAGAGGTTGTGAATAAGAAGGCATTGTCCGATGATCGTGAGAAGGCTGGAGAAATAGTCCGAGCCGTCATTGTGTACTATGGTACTACGCTGGATGCGCTGTGCAAAAATAAGTCACGTCCCATGAGAGCCAAGCAGATATTGATCTATCTATTGCGGAGTTTTACAGGATTGACCAATCAAGAGATAGGTGATATGGTTGATATGCGCTATCCAGCGGTGAGCAAAGCGAGGCTAACGATTGAACGACTAAGGCAAGAAGATAAAAAACTGATGCATATAATCACCAAAATAGTTTCTAGTTTCCAGGTCTGACCCCACACCACATCCAGTATGATATTTTATACATTTTCCATCAATTATCAAGAAGTGATTATGAGTATTTTTAATCCTCAAATTTTGAGATTTTTGTCATCATTCGGTCGGCTTCAATACGCTCCAGGAGAAGTGGAGGGATTTGGGTTGGGTAGGAGCCGGTAAAACAGGCGGTGCAGAAACCTTTGGTTCCTGAACCAACTCCTTTTATTAATCCTTTGATGTTTTGATATATGAGGGCATCGGCTTTTATAGACGTTTTAATTTCTTCAATTGATTTATCCTGTGCAATGAATTCACCTTTTGTCTGCATGTCAATGCCATAAACACAGGGAAATCTTAAAGGTGGTGAATATGATGCATAATATACCTCTTTTGCACCCACGTCTCTGAATAGGGAGATTATTTCCCTTGAGGTGTTTCCACGGACAATTGAATCATCAACAAGTAATACTTTTTTGTTTTTTATCTCAGATTTTATAGGGTTGAGTTTTAATCTTATTGCTTCAATTCTTTCGGCTTGGGTTGGCATTATAAAGGTTCGGTATATATAGCGATTTTTTATTAATCCTTCCCGGTATTTGACATTAATTACTTCGGCAACAGTCTGGGCTGCACCCCTTGCAGTATCCGGGATAGGGATAACCACATCGGGTTTAATTTTCTGTTTTAGACATTCCTTGCCGAGTTGTTCACCAAGACGGAGTCTTGCCTCATATACACCAATACCATCAATAATAGAATCAGGTCGAGCAAAATACACATATTCAAATATACATGTTGCCTTACTGCCTTTTGCAATCTGTTTTTTATAAAAACTACCCTGGTTATCAACAAACATTGCCTCGCCAGGTTTCACATTGGTTATGTTCTTATAACCTAAAAGATCGAGGGCAACTGTTTCTGATGCAAAGCAATAACTATTCTTGTTTTTTCCAAAGACCAAGGGCTTTATGCCATTTTTATCCCGGAAGGCAAGAAGTCCTTTTTTGGCAATAACGCATACAATAGCAAAACTGCCGATCATTTTCTTATAGATCTTGCTTAATGCTTTAAACAATTTTTCTGGTTCGAGGTCTTTTAAGTTCATTTTTGTCAATTCGATTGCTAAAAGATTTAAAATAACCTCGGCATCACAATTTGAATTTAAATAGCGAAGTTCATTTTCAGTCAAGTTTTTCTTCAAATCGAAATAATTAACTAAATTGCCATTATGAGCAAGAGTTATTCCATATGGCGTAGTGATAATAAAGGGCTGGGCATCTTCAGCACTGCCAGAACCGATTGTGGGATAGCGGACATGACCAATTCCAATATTTCCTTTTAGACGTGCAAGATTCTTTGGATTGAAGACATTTAAAACCAGGCCATTGCCTTTTTTTAATTGAAACCTTTTATCAAAAGTCACAACCCCTGATGCATCCTGTCCGCGATGTTGAAGAGCAATCAAGGCAGGATAGATTTTATCTATAGCCTGTTCTTTGGTGATTACACCGACTATGCCACACACATTACTACCAATCCGCCTGCGGCAGATTAAGTTCCAAATTCCAAGAACCAAGTTCCAAATTCCAAACGCCAAATTCCAAGAACCAAGAATCAAATGTCGAGTTCCTGGAAGCTAATGTCGAGTTTGTTCACCCTGTGAAATAAATGAAAAAAATATTTCACGGGGTAACGGATTTCTAATTTAGGATTTAGGATTTGCTTCACTTTATGGTTTATCTAATCGTTGAAGCCCTTGCTTAATTTTCTCATAGGTCTGCAATAGTGCTTCCGATACAATTTTTGTATCAGATAAAATCGGCATGAAATTTGTGTCCCCTTGCCATCGCGGAACAATATGAATATGAATATGGTCGACTACTCCAGCGCCCGCAACCCGTCCTTGATTTACACCAATATTAAAACCTTGAGGTTTCATTGTGATATTAATTGCCTTTATCGCCCTGATGAGCAGACAATTAATCGTCAAAATTTCGTCATCATCTAAATTTTCTAAAGACCCAATGTGCCGAACAGGTGCAATCAAAAGATGACCATTATTATACGGATAACGATTCATTATGGTGAATGCCTTTGTTCTTTTCTCGGTTATCAGGACTTTTTTATAATTTTTGGATTTTAACGCAGCACAGAAAAAACATCCTTTTCCCGGATTACGGATATATTCAACTCGCCATGGCGCCCACAGTTTTTCCACCTTTATATTCTCCACTTAGCCACTTCTTCGTTATCCATCGCCTTTACACGTATTTTCTTAGTTTTCCCTTTATGTTTATAGAATACTTCAATTATCTTTTCATTTTTCTTATCACTATAGCGCGCTGTAATCGTCGCGGCTATTTTGATATATTTTTTATCACCTACTAATATTGCATTAGGACTTCCAGTATCCGGAACATAAAGAAAGAAATCTTGGGGACTTAATAGGTTTTCAATGCTTTTATTTTCTGTTTCATTACGTCCGACAATCAGTTTTGTTTCGGGCGAAAGTCTGAAGAGCCTTCCGATCTTTAATAATTCAATATCCCTGACGACAAGTTTTTCTTGACACCTCATAAGATCAGCTACTCTTCGGCAAAATCCTGGGTCAGTCAGAAGACAGCCGCCACTGGGAGAAGAAAATTTGGTTAAATCCATGGTCTGTGCCAGGCTAAGTGTAAATTTGCGTGACCTGCCTTTTATTTTCAGTAAAAGATTTCTGTCAACTAATCCCTTTTTCTCGGGTATTGTTGCTGGCAATAATCCACCACTTAGTGGCCTAACAACCATTCCTTCAACACCAGCAGCTTTATCTGATAACATCAGTTGATCAAAATGTTGAGACATTGGACGTTGATCAAGCACCTCTCCGGTAACGATAAAATCAGCCTTTATCTTTTTCATGTATTTTTTTGCTTTTTTCAACATTAGAATTCGACAGTCAACACAGGGATTTAAGGTTTTACCGTAGCCGTGTTGAGGATTTCGTAAGATATCAATAAACTCTTTAGTAATATCGATAGTTTTCAAATCAGGCGTTTCAGGTAGATTTTTCAAAGACAGAAATTTATGTGACATATAAAGTGGAAAGACCTTGGCATCCCATTCTTTTGTAATATACAGGGCAAGTGTGGAGTCTAATCCACCAGAATATAAGACTACTACCTTCATTCTTTACGAAGTTCTTTCAATATATTAAGGGCGCTTGTGTCGCGAGGATTCAATTGTAACCAATCATTTAAGATCCGGATTGCCGAGGCAGTATCATTTTTCTCTAAATAGGCAGAATACAGACCAAAGTATGTTTGTGGAAGTCTTGGATTAATATTTTTTGCCCTTTGAAAGTATTCAATAGCGCCATTAAGATGTCCTATTGCTTTATATACTGAGCCGATGCGTATCAAAATCTGCGCATCTTTGACATCTATCTTCGAGAAGTAATACTCGGCACTATCTACAATACCTAATTGTGCAAATAAGAGCCCCAGGTTATAGTCAAAAAAGTAGCTTGGCTGTGGTTCGAATAATACGGCAAAGCGCCAGGCATCAATCGTTCCTTGTATATCACCTTGTTCTTGTAATTTAAGGCCAAGACTGTGTAGCCCGGCTGCATAATTGCTGTATAGTCTTTTAGTATTTTCATCTTTTACAATAGCGAAATCATAGAATTCTCCCTCTTTTTTCCTTTTTTCAAAGTCGACCAAAAGTCGGGAAAGGGATTTCTGCTTTTTAGGTTCAAACACACCAGTATACCGATATGCATTATAGAAAAAGTTCTTAGTCTTTTCCACATCGACATTAAATACAGGATTAACACTATCGCCAGTAAGTCTATAGACGAGCCCCTCTAGTTTGAGATAGGGCGTGAATCCTTCAAAATTATTACGCGAAACAGTTGATGCAAAGTAAATTGGTCTCTTACCTTTGTAACCTTTTATATAACGCGCTGCAAAATCTTTCTGGTTGATAAAATAATCTTCATTGCTTAATTTTATCCCGGCATTCGTGGCAATGATATTTCGGACCATTATGTCTTTAACATAGATAATTCTTCGGTCCGGTGTCATACGAGGCTCAAGCCGGTCTATGACATAATCGCTAAAACTGATTGGTGTCCCCCAGTATTTCAACTGTTTTATATACCACTCAGTATTAATGAGCGAAAGATTGGCAACAATTACTTTTCTTTTTATATTCAAAACCTCCTGGGCAAACCATAGAGGAAATGTATCATTATCACCATTGGTAAATAGTATTGCTCCATCATCACAAGAGATAAGCATATTATAACCATAGTCCCTGGGAATAAAATTGCCATAGTAATTATTTACATGCCTGTTGGTCAAAAGTGGTATTGCGGAAAATACTACGATACTGCTGAGGCTTGCAATATTAGCTAATTTCTTGTTTTTCGTTTCATTCTTTACCCAATTGGTAAATCCCAGAAATCCAAATCCGATTAGTATCCCAAAATATACATGACTAGTATGGAAGAAATAATCCCTTTCTCGAACTTCTGGTGGTCGGTGTTGAGGATTGGGGTCGCTGGGCGAAAATTTTAAATTTAGATAACTGACCATGGCAAATGAAAGCATAAACATAATCATGATTGTTAGAAGAAATATTTTTTTCTCACGTTTATACAACACCACCATACCCCAGATACTGAATAGACAGAACAGGGCTAATACTAAACCACGGAAGTATCTGTTAATACCTTCAGGAATAGGCTGCCAGAAAAGATACCTTACAAAAAGATGCATTTGCCAAAAATATCCCTGAATCAGGTTAAAGCCTGTTGCATCCTGGGTCTGCCTGGGAATTAATCGTGTAGGTCCGTATTGCGCACGGTGCAGGACTTGATTAAAGGACGACTTGTAATCGAATAATGCACTGAAGCTAAAATTCTCTCCAGGATTACATTCGTTTATCCGGGGCGCAATATTTTCTCCGGCAAGATACTGTTCACGTGTATCTTTGTTTTTATACAGCTCAGTCAGCTTTGCCGCCCTGATAGGTAAATACAATTCTGCAGAAATACCCATGATAATGAGAAATAT
>JAGMEL010000370.1 GCA_023128195.1 Caldifarciminota bacterium
CTGCTGCTTCAGTAATAAAGTCTCTTACCCGAGTAGCATTGTCTATGCCGCTGTAATTGCTGTATATCCATGATGTGGTTACTATGTCAGTAGGTACACCCCGTTTTGTTTTCCACTCTTTTAATGGCTCGAATGCAGTGACAAATGACTGGTCAGTAATAATAATATACTCGCATTCCCATGTATTTCTGTTTAGAGTTGGTGACCAGATTTCTACTGCATTTTTATTTTCAACGATTGCCCTCGCCCTTTCTTTGGCAAGTTGTTTCTGCTTTGGTGTAATCTTTTTCACCTCTACTGCACCATTTCGGTAGTGTATCCTGAAAGAAATGGTGTGAGTAAGGTAAAGCTTTTTTGTTGATGGATTATAGCGGAGTGGTGTTACTGCAATCGTGGCAATACGATAACCTGATAGATTTCCTTCATGTACATGCTGAACTGTAGTGCTTGGGTAAAGGGTATTTAATGAGTAAATCTTTTTATCAGGAGGGGTGAATTCGATATTTTGAGAAAATGAGATCGGCACGGGTCTTTGAGCCGGGAATATATAAAACATTCCTGGAAGATATCTGCCTTGTTCATAGACTACTTCTACATCGTTAATCTGGGCATCTGGAGGAATTACAAAACTGAGGGTTCTTACTGGCAGTTGTGGATATCCTGGTTCGTCAAGATGGTTATAATCCGGGATTGAAACCAGGTCATAGTTGTTGAATATCTCTGTTTTTATTGTATTGGGACTGATATAGATGCTGTGTTCGATCATACCAGCAAAAAGTGGTGAGGAAAGTAAAAAACATAGACCTATCATAGAATATTTAAACATATAATCTCCTTTCTATTATAAATTATACGCAGAATTTATAATTTGTCAAGACTTAAGTCTACATGGTAATAAGTACATATTGACTCAGGTTTAATGGTGATTATAATACAATACAATTTATGAAAGTATCAGAAGAGTTGCTTAAAGAACTTGCTCGGCTCTCAAAGACCGAGCGCACAGTATTATCAGCATATCTGGATTTAGGAAAAGGCTGGGATGCAAATAGTCATTTCATTGAGAAGGAATCTGTAAGATTATTACAGGTTTTAAACACCGAGGAAAAAGATTATCTAAAGACCTCGTTGTCGTTTTTATTCGATTATTTGAATGAAAAGAAAGTAAAAGGATTTCAAGGACCAGGCATAGCATTTTTTGCAGATCTGGGAGCCGATTTCACGAGGGGAGTAGAATTGACTGTTCCTCCAGAACCACTTCTGGCAGTTGATGATGAGGCAATCATACATCCTCTTGCACTTCAGCTCGATGAATTCGAACCCATAGGTGTAATAATGATTGATGCCTCTGGTGCGAGAATTTTAATAGCGGCTGGGCAGACAATAGAAGATATAGATTCGATGCGTAAAAAGATACACCATCTGTCCAAAGTAGGTGGATGGTCTCAGATGCGTTATCAACGCCGCAGGGATAAACAGATAAAACATTTTTCAAAGGATATCATTGATAAAGCAATTGATATTTTTAAAGAAGCCGGAATTAAGCGTATTGTGATTGCAGGAAGAAATAGAATGATTACAGCCCTTGAACAGGAATTTCCCAAGGCATGGCAGGATAAAATTATTGCTGGTGTTCGTTGGGACCTTGATACTTCAAATAATGAATTTTTACAAAAGATCAGACCTATGTTTGAGCAAACTGAAAGAGAGCAGGAAAAAAATCTGCTTTTAAAACTTGTGGCTGAATTGAGACGCGGCGGGCTTGCGAATGCTGGAGTTGAACAAACCCTGAAAGCATTGAAAATGGGGCAGGTCCATATACTACTCATTAGTAAGGGTCTTGATTTTAAAACCTCCGAAGAGTTGACAAGTCTTGCTGAGGCTACTGGTGCATATGTGGAATTTGTGCCAAAGGAAAACAAAACCCTAACAAAACTCGGCGGGGCAGGAGCACTGTTAAGATGGAAGATAGCAGATGACAGATAGCAGATAACAGATGACAGATAGCAGATAACAGATTGCGGATAACAGATAGCAGATGACAGATAGCAGATAACAGATAACAGATAGCAGATAACAGATACAAGATGCAAGATGTAAGATGGTAGATGGAAGATGCAAGATGCCCTTGACTATAATTAATTAATGCGTAAAATAATATACTCATTATGAAGAACAAAAGTATCTTACAAAATTGGTTACTGCGAATTGCTGGATTTATTCTTGCGATTTTATTATTATCTGCTCCAAAACAAGCAGAAGCACAAGTTGCTGAAGGTTTTGTTGGTCCAGAACATGGTCAATCTATAGTTTATACAACTAATCCAACTGGTACTGACACAACAAGTGATGTTGCTAATATCTATATTCCAAAAAAAGATGTTTGGTATTGGACAACACCTCTACCTAATGGAGTTTCTCCAGGAGATACTTGTCCTGTTTGGGCTATTGATACATTAGGAGAAAGAGCAGATACATGGGTAGAAGTTACAGGGGCTGGAGGACATAAAGTTATTACTCTTTATCCAGGGGGTTACACCGGCACAATAAGTGATATTAACAACTGTTCTGATACCTTAGTTTCAGCTAATTTAGTTGTAAAACATAATGGAAATTATTCAGATACTCTTACAGACACTTTCAATATAGATGTTGGTAATTATCATGATATTTATTTCAATCTTGCAAAATCTGGTTCTGTACAAGTCTGGTCAAATAATGGAGATTGGGATCAACTTTTTGGGGATTCTGTTTTTGTAACAGCAAATGCTATTAATTATAATGAAGCAGGAAGTTCTCAAGGAGTCATTGAAAGATATTGGATAGATGGTGACCAGCTTCCTGATATTATAATGGAACCACAAGCTATTAAAGAAGAAAATACAGCTGTTGCAAAAAATCTTGAAGCAAGAGTCTGGCCTACAATAACTAAGGACAAAGTTAATGTTTCTGGATGGAATAATGTTGATGTTTATGATGTTACAGGAAGAAAAGTAGGAACTTATGGACATTCTGGAGCAAATGTCTATAGTTTTGGATTGCCTAAAGCTGCAGGTGTTTATCATATTATAGATAAAGAAAGTGGAAAGAGTAAAAAAGTAATTAAGACTAAGTAATTAAATAAATTTTTAGCAAAAAATTTATATAATATCTTTCTTTTTAGTTGTTATGGAATATCAATGCCAGCAATGCGGTTATAGGTTTAATGCAGAACGCAGACCTTATGCTTGCCCTTATTGTGGAGAGACTGGAACAGCAAAGCCCACACCAACAGCATCTGATCTTCTTAATGAAGTTGAAATGAGGGAAATCAAAAAATAAGTAATTACTTAAGAATTTTTTTTATCTCTTCAATGCAGTCTAGGTTTATGAGAGTGGATAAGTCAGCAAGCTCTTCTTTTTTAAGAAGATTTCTTAATAGTCTCCCTTATGTGTAATCTTGCCTCAGAATTTGCCGAATTTAAACGTCAAACATGCTGAAGGACCGCTTACATCATCGTTACTCAATCCATCGAGATCTACTCCGTTTATAAAGCGATACGAGCCGCCAAAGCCAATCCGAAAATGTCTTGTGATATTCATCATTAAATCTATCCCCGGTTCAATCACAAATATGGCATCACTATACCAATTGTCATAAAAGCCTGTTCTGTAACAGAGTCCTCCACCACCGATGAGTGAATGAATAGAGAGATGGACAAGTCTACGCGAGCGATTAACATATCCTAATAACAGTCCACCATAGCCCAAATTCAAAAACCGATATTCTGGATAAGGTGCTCCACCTACTGCTATATCATTTACCAAACCATAACCACCACCGCCGAAAATAAATGCGTGGTTAATAATAAGACCACCACATCCACCCACAAGAACTGCGAATTCATCATTCATTTCACTCAATTTTACTACCGGACCGCCAAAACCTCCTATAGTGGTTTTCCTGCTTATCAGTGTTTCGTCTGCTTTCTTCTTGGGAGTGATACGTATAAGACTTTTTTTCATCCCCGGTGTTGAAAGACCCGACATCTGTGTAATCATAAAGATCATTGCTATAATATTCTGCATCTTACCTCCTTAAATAAATTAAATACCTAAATGCCTAAAAATAAACAAATACGTAAATACCTAAACACCTAAAATAAATACCTAAAATTATAATAATACATTTTTGATATTGGATAGAAATTCCAATACTTCAAAATGACTTCTCGATTCCCTCGAAGAATAATAATTATCGTTCGAGCCTGTCGAGAACACTACGTGATCACGCAGCATATTTTGTAAAAATTATTTTAAAATGTGCAAATTGCACTCCAGAAGACTATTATGCAAAACCCGTGCCATTTGAAATCTATGAAATTTCGGGAGAAAAAATTTTGTTGTGCACAAAATTTGTATTTAATGCACAAAAATTGAGCTGTTAAACACTTTCTTAAGGAATTTTCCAGTATACGATTTTTTTTCTTTTGTTATATGCTCTGGTGAACCTGCGTATACTATTTCCCCACCATCATCACCACCTTCGGGTCCCAGGTCAATAATCCAGTCAGCACATTTGATAACCTCTAAATTGTGCTCGATGACAATCACTGTGTTGCCTTTATCAACCAGGCGGTTCAAGACATTTAATAATAATTTTACATCTTCAAAATGTAATCCTGTAGTAGGTTCATCCAACATATACAGGGTTTTTCCTGTGGCGATCTTGCTCAATTCTTTAGACAATTTTATGCGTTGTGCTTCGCCTCCAGACAAGGTCGTGGCGGGCTGGCCTAATTTGATATAACCCAGGCCAACTTCATCAAGCAGTTTAAGTTTTCTCTTAATCCGGGGGATATTCTGGAAAAAATCGAGTGCCTGGTTTACTGACATATTGAGAATATCGCTGATGTTTTTGCCTTTGTATTTTATGTCGAGCGTTTCACGATTAAATCTTTTGCCATGACAGGCGTCGCACGTAATATACACATTAGGGAGAAAATGCATTTCAATGCGTAAAACACCATCACCTTCACACTGTTCACATCTGCCCCCAGGGACATTGAATGAAAATCTGCCCGGACGATAGCCTCTTACCCTTGATTCTGATAATTGAGCAAATAGTTCTCTTATTGGTGTCCACGCACTTGTATAGGTCGCCGGATTTGAGCGCGGAGTTCTGCCAATAGGTGACTGGTCTATATTCACTACTTTATCAATATATTCTAAGCCAAGGATCTCTTTATACTTACCTGGAGGATATTTAGAATGATAGTATTTCTGTGCCAGAGCACGAAATAGTGTATCAACAATGAGCGTGGATTTTCCTGAACCAGAAACACCAGTAATAACAACAAATAGACCTAATGGTATCTCGGCATCTATCGATTTTAAGTTATTTGCCTGCGCCCCTTTAATAATCAGTTTGCGCTTAGATTGTTCTCTTCTATGCTGGGGTATCTCAATTTTTTTTATGCCGGAAAGATACTTGCCCGTAATTGACCTTCTGCTTCTTGTGATCATCTCTGGTGTTCCCGTAGCAACCACATAACCGCCAGCTTCGCCGGCACCCGGACCCAGGTCAATGATATGATCAGCACTCAAAATTGTTTCGGCATCGTGTTCAACAATGAGCACTGTATTACCCAGGTCTCGCAATGCTTTCAATGTATTTAATAACCTTCTGTTGTCCCGCTGATGTAAGCCAATAGAAGGTTCATCAAGGATATAAAGAACACCGACGAGCCCGGAACCGATCTGGGTTGCCAGTCGTACGCGTTGCTCTTCGCCTCCGGCAAGCGTTTCGGTAGTTCGATCTAATGTCAAATAATCGAGGCCAACCGAGACCAAAAAATTGAGTCTTCTTCTGATTTCCTTGATCATTTCTTCGGTAATCTTCTGCTCATTCTTTGTTAGTTTCAGTTTTTCAAAAAAATCGAATGCCTGTTTTATTGAAAATTCTGTTACCTGTGCGATATTTTTACCTCCAATCTTTATCGCAAGACTTTCCGGTTTTAATCTTGTCCCATGGCATGAAGGACAGCGTGAAATTGTCATGAAATCTTCTATATACTGATGCATTGCCTGAGATGTTGTTTCGCGATAGCGGCGCATTAATTCAGGTACTACACCTTCAAACTGTTGTTCAAATTCTCCTCGACCCGTGCCATCGCTGCGAACATATTTAATGTTTATGAGTATATCATCTCCATACAGAATTGTTTTTTTAATCTTTTCCGGCAATTTGTAATACGGTGTACTTAGACTGAAATGCAATTTCTTCGCAAGCCCACCCAATAATGAAGTACGCCAGTTACTGAGAGAGCCATAATGTTTAATCGCGCCTTCCATGATTGTTAGTTTAGGATTCTCAATAACCTTTCCCGGGTCGATTTCCATTTTTGTGCCCAGTCCATCGCAGGTCTGACATGCACCATAAGGCGAGTTAAAGCTGAACATACGGGGTGCTATTTCCGGATAACTTATACCACAATATATACAGGCAAGTTTTTGACTGAAGGTTATGGTATTTTTGCCATTGATTAAGACGTTCAGAATTCCATCAGCTTCTTTTAATCCCATTTCAACTGAATCTGCAAGCCGCTTCTGCATTCCTTTTTTAGTTATTATACGGTCAATTACAATTTCAATAGTATGCTTTTTATAGCGCTCAAGTTCGGGTATTTTTTCTATTGCGTAGATTTTACCATCTACGTGCGTCCTGACATAGCCGCGCCGTTTGAGACGGGTTAAGAGTTCTTTATATTCACCCTTGCGTCCTTTTACTACGGGCGCGAGTATTTCAATCTTTGAGTCTTCAGGTATTTCTAATATTGCATCGACAATCTGATCTGATGTCTGAGATTGGATACGCCTGCCACATTTAAAGCAATAGGGTGTACCAATGCGTGCATAAAGCACTCTTAAATAATCATAGATTTCAGTTACTGTGCCGACAGTTGAGCGCGGGTTCTTTGATGCGGTGCGTTGTTGTATTGCGATCGCTGGAGAAAGACCATTTATCTCATCGACATCCGGTTTGTCCATCATGCCTAAGAATTGCCGTGCATATGCCGAGAGTGATTCGACATAGCGGCGTTGTCCCTCAGCATAAAGCGTATCAAAAGCCAGCGAAGATTTTCCTGAACCGGATAAGCCAGTAACAACCACAAGCTTATTTCTGGGTATCATTACATCAATATTTTTCAGGTTATGAACCCG
>JAGMEL010000371.1 GCA_023128195.1 Caldifarciminota bacterium
CGAACCACTCTTCCTGTAGCATCGTAGATTTTTAACCCTGTGCTCTTTGCTCCTTGCGCTTTGCCAAAGCTGATTTTTATCAGCTTTGAAAAGGGATTCGGGAAAACAGAAATCTTTGGAAGGTTTGGTGCTTTCAATTGTGCGGTTTCTTCCACCATGTTTTCATTCTCACCACGCTTGTAAAAAATGTCTTCGCTACCTAATCTTTGATCCTTCCAGACAAGATGGAGACGATTACTGTAATCTACGGCAATACGAGGCTGTGCTGGCCAGACTGCATCTGGTGGATAAACTACTATTATTGGTGAAATTACAAAATTACCCAGAGTATCAAGTTTTGTATACATAATTCCTTGTGGGTCTTCTAAATGCCACACAACATGAAGATATTGCAAAGAATCCATTGCCATGTGGGGATGGTTGTTATTCTCGTAAATGCTAAGTGTTATGGGTCCAACAAGAATATTAGCTTCCTGGTCGAGTTTAAGATACTTAATACTATTACCCGGACCGGTTGGATCACCATAAACTATATGAATATTCTGGCTGTGATCAGCTATTATTGTTGGCAAGAGACCAGTACCGAAAAATTTGTTGGAAATGATAATTTTACCATTTTTATCTAACTTTGTGTAGGTCAAGCGATCAGCAATACCACTATCGCTACGAAAACCAGTGTGTACGTTAGCCATGCTATCAATGCCAATACCAGGATAACAAGTACAGACGCCTGGTAGCGAAACGGAAATTCTCTCAATCAAAGGATTACCTAAGCTGTCCAATTTTGAAAAAGTCATCTGGGGGTAACGCACGGCAGGTTCATCCCAGATTATACATATCTCGTTATACTTGTTAAGTTCCATTTGAGGCATGTAATCACAAGCTCCAAATCCATCAATAGCAATATGCGATGGCACAATAAATGAACCATCATTGGCAAGTTTTGCGTGCCATACACCTCCCCCGCTTGGTGAAGCTCCTCGCCATATGATCTGTGCATTATTAGAGGGATCAATTGCAATACGGGGGGCGACACAAACTGCAGGATGATTTGATACATTTGTTTCAGGAATCAGGCAGCTGCCGAGGCTATCTCTCTTCGTATATAATACTTCACCTGTGCCGACCATCGGCACTCCACTATCCCATACAACCCAAACGTTGTTGTATTGATCGACATCTACATCAGCATGCCCTCTGGACCTATCGTCTTCAGGCGTCAGCAGAATGTCATCAGACCACCCTTCAGGATAGGAATAGATAATGGAGGACGCTAAAAACAGGATGAGTAAGGATATCAGTAATTTATTCAATTTATTACCAACGATTTACTTTCATCAGAATAATCTTTGTCTTCTTTTCCAATCAGCATTTAAAATGCCGATCAGGTATACACATAACAAGATTAGCCTCGCTACAGCTCGGCTAAATCCTAATTTCAAAGCTCTAAATCCTTTACCCTGTGAAATACATCCTGCCTTGAAGGATTTTATCTTCTCCAACTTCGATTGTTTTCCTTTCTCTTTTCCCGTAATTAGATTACTCCTATTTCACGGGGTGAACAATTTCTAAGCTCAAATGACCAAAATTCAAAACAACGTTTAGAGCATTTGAGTTTAGCAATTTGAATTTGTTTAGTATTTAGGATTTCGGATTTAGAATTTGTATAGGAATTATTGAAATTCCTATACTTTAATACTTTCCTCATCTTGACCTCCTGTTTATATAAAATGTTATAATCGAAGACTATTATTTGTCAATAGATAATCGATGAACTTTGATTAACTATTTTTTGAGATTTCTTAATTAGATGAAATTTTATTTCTGTCTTTGGTTTTGAAATTAGGATTTTAATATTGTTTGTAATTTGTCTTTTGTTATTTGGAATCTTATTTTACAAAAGATTATGCTGGGAAAATGAGTAATAGTTTTTCTCAGTAATTATTACATGATCGATAACCCGAATGCCCATCAATTCGCCAGCACTGCGCAATCTTTCGGTAATTTTTAAATCATCTTCCGATGGTTTCAGGATTCCGCTCGGATGATTATGGAGCAAGAATATTGCACTGGCATTTTCATTAAGGGCAAACTTAAAGACCTCACGTGGGTGCACTAAGCTCGCATCTAAAATGCCTTTAGAAATTGTTGTATCCTTAATCAAAACATTCCTGCTATCAACTGCTATCACCTTAAATAATTCATATTTTAATCCAGAGATCAATGGGTAGTAATAATCATAAATTTCCTTTGGGTTTTTGAATATAATCTTTTCATCATTTTTCTTTGAGAGTGAACGCCTGCCCAGATCAAGTGCCGCAAGAATAGATATAATTTTTACCTTACCAAGTCCCTTAATTTCTAATCTTTCTATTTCACTGACTGATTTCTGGTTCAATTTTCTTAAATTACCAACTTTATTTAGAATTTCTTTTGCGAGATCAAGAGCTGTTTTGTTCTTTACACCTTTGCTAATAATAATTGCCAGAAGTTCGGCATCAGTTACACCATAACTACCTTTTTGAAGGAATTTTTCCCGCGGTCTGTCTCCCTCTGGCCATTCTTTAATCTGCATTTATTTAAACAACATGAATCGCAGAATAAAACCGGCAAAAACAATAGAGACTGTAGACATAAGTTTAATTAATATATTCAACGAAGGTCCGGCTGTATCCTTGAATGGATCACCGACTGTATCGCCAGTCACTGCTGCCTTATGTTCTAAAGAACCCTTGCCACCAAGTTCGCCTTTCTCAATATATTTCTTGGCATTATCCCAGGCACCACCAGAATTCGCCATCATTAATGCAACAACAAAACCTGAAACCAATGCGCCCACAAGTAAACCAATGACACCGCTTGGACCTAAAAATATTCCGATTAAAAGAGGAACAATGATCGCCATTAAAGAAGGTATTATCATTTCCCTTTGTGCAGCCTTGGTGCAGATGCGAACTGCCTCTGCATAATCTGGTTTTGCCTCGCCTTGCAATAATCCTTTTATTTCTTTAAATTGCCTGCGAACTTCAAGAACAATAAGTCCTGCTGTTCTTCCCACTGCCTTAATGGTCTGGGAACAGAATGCAAAAGGCATCATTGCACCAATAAATAGCCCGATAATAATCTGGGGATTGATAATCCTCAAATCCATGTCCTTCAAGAACATGAGTATTTGACTACGATATGCCGCAATCAATGCAAGAACTGTCAATGCTGCTGAACCAATAGCAAAACCTTTACCAGTCGCAGCTGTAGTATTGCCAATTGCATCGAGCGCATCAGTCCGTTTGCGCACCTCTTCTGGTAAATGCGCCATCTCAGCATTACCACCAGCATTATCAGCAACCGGACCATATGCATCTGTGGCAAGGGTAATCCCCAGGGTAGATAACATCCCAACTGCCGATATTGCTACACCAAATAATCCATATTCAGGTCGTTGCGCACCACCCGACAGATAATATCCGGCAATAATTGCTAAGGCAACAATAACGACCGGAGGAATCGTAGATAACATCCCAACACTCAATCCCTCCAGGATAACGGTTGCTGGTCCAGTCTTTGAAGCCAATGCAATACCCCTGGTTGGACTATATGTATCAGATGTAAAAAACTCAGTTGAAAAACCAATAAAAATACCACAGGCAAGTCCAACAAGAATAGGCCAGTAGAAATTAAAATTACCAGGGAAAATAAATTTTATTAAAAGTGCGGATAATATTGCCATAATAATACTTGCTGACCACACTCCTTTTCTTATAGCAAAAAGTAATGCCTTCTGACTTGCCTCTTCTTTTGTCTGGACTAAAAATGTTCCTATTATAGATGATAACACACCTGCAGCAGCCAAAAGTAATGGTAATACCACTCCTGCCATACCAAACCCAGCAGCAAAAGCCAGAGCCATGGCAGCAACTATTGAACCAACATAGGATTCGTATAAATCAGCACCCATACCAGCAACATCTCCAATATTGTCTCCAACATTGTCTGCAATCGTTGCGGGATTACGAGGGTCATCCTCAGGAATATCTGCCTCTACTTTACCTACTAAATCAGCACCAACATCAGCCGCCTTGGTAAAGATACCACCCCCAACCCGGGCAAACAGTGCCTGAAAAGATGCGCCCATACCATAGCAGATCATGGTTTGGGTAACCATAAGAATTCTTTCGTTTACAGGCAGGAAACCATAAAACCAATTCAGGATAAAAAACCAGAAACTCAAATCCAAAAGACTCAAACCTACAACAACAAAACCCATTACCCCGCCGGAACTAAATGCTACACGTAGGGCACTATTAATACTGGTTCTTGCTGCATTAGCAGTTCGGGCAGAAGAATTCGTTGCCTGGGTCATCCCAATAAAACCGGAAAGCGCAGAAAAGAATCCACCTGTGAGAAAAGTAAAAGGAACAAAAATTGGCAGCATTTTAGTAAA
>JAGMEL010000372.1 GCA_023128195.1 Caldifarciminota bacterium
ACAAGCCGAACATTATTATTAAACAAAGCAAGCACGAGCATTGCCAGAAGAGGTCCGCCAATTGCACCGACTCTATCCATTGCCCTTTGGAATCCAAATGCCCTTCCTTTTTCTGATGCATTAACTGAGGTAGATAAAAGTGCGTCCCGTGCCGGATTTCTTATTGCTTTACCTACGCGGTCTGAAAACCGTACTCCAAGAACAACAGTCCACACATTTGCCAGATAAAGAAGTGGCCTTGAAAAAGCAGAAAGGAAATAACCAAGAAATATAAAGAGTTTTCTTTTTTTAAACTTATCTGACAGTTTACCAAAAACAGTTCTGAAAATAGAGGCAGTACTTTCTGCAATACCCTCGATGAGTCCGATGATTGATTTATTAGCGCCAATACTTACAAGGAATTCTGGAATAAGAGGGTAGACCATTTGACTCGAGAGGTCTGAAAATAGTGAAACCAGACCAAGGATAAGTACATTTCTTTTAGGTTTCTCTTCTTTCATATTATCTCCTTTCGATATCGACTTTCGTTATTATATACATAATCCTGAGTCTGTCAATACATCATAGCTTGTCCCCCCCCACTGTCCCCCTTGATTGTATAGGTTGTGCTTGGTGTATATTTTTTAGTGCCTACCGAGCAAAGACGTCCTGGTAGATTTGACTTGGTCTTGACATGATAATAATCGTTGATATACTGAGAAGAGGAAAAAGGAGGTTAAATGTTACCTATAATAAAAGCTAATCGTTCAATGTTGTTAATATGTGTTTTAATAATGTTGAAACCAATGATTATATCTGGCGATGTGGCAACTGGCTTAATAGTCCCAAAGATTGTTCCGTTGAAGTACATTTCACCAGTTGAATTAAAAGAAGAATTAATCGCCCAAAATTGTCTTAATGAAAAAAATGTATTGACCATAAACGATAGCAGGGTTCGGTTTATATTTAATAATTCAATAAACCATGTTTTGCTTATTGGTGATTCTCTTTCAATCTCGAATGCTCTTCAATTAATTGAATTTTTAGATGTACCTCCCAGGCAGATAATAATCGAGGCTAAAATTGTTGAAATTAACAATGAGAAGATGAGTCAATTAGGAATGGATTGGCAGAGTTTATTAGATAGGACTGCTCTGTTACCGTCAGCCTCAGTGGATAGAGAGGTAATAAAACATACTAATATCATCCCTTCGGAAACCGAAATATCTCGTTATAGATACCAAATGCAGACATATACTAACATAAGTGTTGGAGAGTTATTGAAAATCATACAGGATACTGATATTGGAAAGATAATTAGTGTTCCCAGGATAGTAACAACGAATAATAAAATGGGGACGATATTAGATGGTTCTCGTATCACTTATGTGACAAGATATTCAAGTTATGCAAATATATATGAGACGCAGGAGATGACAGCAGGCTTATCATTATCAGTAATTCCATCGTTAGGAGAGAGTGGATATCTGAAACTGATTGTTACTGCTAAATTGACAAGTTTAGGAGAAATAATTGCCGGAAGTCCTAGTGAAACAGGTCAGATTATTCAAAATACAGTAATAGTAAAGGATGGAGAAGAATTTTTGCTTGGAGGTTTTAAGAAAACAGAAACAAGCAAACAGACAAGCAAAGTTCCGATTCTAGGAACTATATTGCCTTTTTTGTTTTCCCGTACAACCAATGTTGAGATAATGAAGGATTTTTTAATTGTACTGAAGCCCACAGTAATTGATTTAAATCCTCCTGCTGTTCCTGAAATTGAAGAATAGCGACAGTATTGCATATAGCAATTTTGTAATGGAAGCAATAAAATTATACAATCAATTGGAAGATGTCCGCTGTTTTTATTTTAAGCCCTATCATGCCTCCAGTAAGAAAAATATTGTTCTCAAAAAGTAGCCTGTCCCCTTTTTGTAAGCCCGATGATTGATGGTAGGAAAAGTATAGTTGTCAGAAAACAGGATGCAACGCCGATTGCCAGGAGCATTCCAAGGCTCGCAAATCCACGGTATGTAGCAACCAGGAGTGAACCAAATCCTGCCATTGTAGTAAGTGAGGTAAGCAATATTGCCTTCCCAGTACTTTTTAATACGATAGGTGTTTTATTAAGACCTTCATATTTGTAGCGGTGGAGAAGGTGCACGCCATCATCAATACCAATTCCTACGATCATGGGAATACCCATCACATTCAGGAAATTAAACATCATTCCGAATGTTTTCATAAGTCCCATCATCCAGATACCACCGGCGATGAGTGGAATCACTCCGAGCAAAGCCATGCGCAGACTGCGGAAATCAATCCAGAGTAAGATTATTACAATAAAGATGGTGAGTATAGTTGCCCGCAATCCATCTTTTCCAATATAATCAATCAACCGTAAGAACATAGGCGGATTACCTGTTATTCTGGGGCTGACTCGTTCTAACTGAGCATTAAAGCGTCTGAGTACTTCAAAATCCCATATGTGTTTCCTGGGATAGATAGTAACAAGATATGTATCACCAGCAT
>JAGMEL010000373.1 GCA_023128195.1 Caldifarciminota bacterium
CCACATAAATCAGAAAACCAGACTTTATGCTTGCTTTAGCCAAATTCTTTTTGACGCTACCAAATTTGGATAAAACCCTTTTAGGAACCATTTTAGCAAATTTCAGAAACAATGATGCTAGCCTACGATTCACCCTCAGACGCCTCCTGAAAAACTCTTTCAGGCTGTTCATAATATCGTCTTATAACATCCGAAACTTCCTCAAAATTCCTTACATTCCGGCTAGCCATCCACTCGATAATCTTTGCCCTCTTCACAATCTCCTGGTTCGCTTCTTCAAGGCTTACACCATCTCTTGCAGCTATTCGTTCAACAAGATAGCTTCTTCCCGTATACTCAAAGGCAACATTCTTTGCATTCCACCTGAAGACCTCATTCGTAATAATTTCCTTAGACCGTGGATCCAATCCAACAATCTCTGACATCTGAACTGTTTTCCTACTTGTTCCGTCTCCAGCTTTAATTCTCCTCTGCACAATCATAATATCTATGCCTGAAATCAAAGTCCTTGGAATATTCATTGGCTCAGACTCCAGCCGGTAAACTGCAGCCTTAACAGATTCTGCGTGTAGGGTTGACATTCCCAAGTGACCCGTGCTGACTGCCTGAAACAGGGTGTATGCTTCCTGACCTCTAACTTCCCCAACGATAATATAATCAGGTCTTTGCCTTAAAGAGGATTTAAGCAGATCAAAAAGGGTTATATCCGCCTTTTCAGTACCAAGACCAAAATGAGTCCTTGTAGTTGTTGGAACCCAGTTTTCGTGTGGAAGATTAAGCTCTGGCGTATCCTCAATTGAAACAATTTTAAGATCAGGTTTGATAAACATACTGAGACAATTAAGCATAGTAGTTTTTCCAGAGGCGATTCCTCCACAAACAAGGGTCGATACCCTACTTTCGACAGCATACCATAGATAAGCAGCCATTTCAGGTGATAAAGTCTTGAAGTTCACAAGGTCAACAATAGTCAACGGATCAATCCTGAATTTTCGAATAGTAAATGTAGATCCTTTCCTTGTGATCTCTTTTCCAAAAGTTAAATGAAGTCGGCTACCATCAGGAAGTGAAGAATCCAACATTGGTTGCGCAATTGAAATGTGTCTACCACACAAGTAAGCTAACCTTAGGGCAAAAGAATCCAACTCCTTTGCACTTTCAAAGCGTAGGTTAGTGCGGATAGACTCATAGTCTCTGTGCCACACGTAGAAGTTCGTCTTGATTCCATCACATGATATATCTTCTAACAAAGGATCGTGCATAAGTGGGTCTATCTTTCCGAGTCCATAATTGTCTCGAATAACATAATAAAGAAGCTTCTCCTTTGTTAAATCGCTTACTTTAAAATGCTGCTCAAGTAATTCCCTGCATTTTTTCTCTAAATACTTTTTTGCTTCTTCTTTTGAATCCAGTTCCTGAATACCAACATCCAAAACTTCCAATAACAAATCCTTCAAACGTTTGAGAAGAAACACCTCATCTTCACTAAGTGACGGCTCTTTGACAAGATATGTTAAGTTTCCTCGTATTTTGTTACGAACAATCGCTGCGAAGGCAAATGGTTCATTTAATGGATATTTCTGAATCACAACCAAATCTTTATCCAAAGGGAGATCTTGCAGCATTTTTCCAAGTTTTTCTGACATTCCAGGGTAATTCTGAAATTGATTTGCTTTTTTATGCGCACGCGCGCCTCTGAAGTTGATTCGTCTAAAGGCAACTAAAATTGATGTTAATTTTGTCCTTCGTTTCATGTATTCAAAGATAAATATAGACGATATCGAGATTGAAAAGAAGAGTAAGTTACCATTTCCGAGTCCATAAGTTAAGATGGTCTGGGGATCTTTATGCCACCAAAAAGCTTCAAAAATAAAACTGTAAAAGAAGAACCAACCAGTACTAATCAACATTAAAATTTCTATAAAATCAGGAACTAAATCGCCGATAATATGCATTGCGCGCGCGCGTTTAATATTCAAATTTATCCCTTTACAAATGAGGTGATTATATCAATACTGAAAATTCATTTTCGACTTAATAAGTTGCTATGGGATTATTTTATCGAATATTATTATAGAAAAAAAGTTAAAGAGATCCATTCATACTTCTTAAAAGGAAGGATTATATGGTATGACTAAACTAAAAATCCGGCTAAATAGAAAAGGAATCAATCCAATAATCACTATATTATTACTTGCGATTCCACTCATCGCTATAGGAGGCATCATTCTTACTTGGATGAGTTTGCAAGAACGCGCCGGTCATGCAGTACAGATACAAAGCGTTAGATTTGAAGAATCAACGATAACGATTTATGTTCAGAACACGGGAAAGGGAACTGTTATTCTCGATTCCCTTTATATAGACAACGACAAATTCATATTATCCAAGGAAAATTGCGTGGTAGCTTCTGAAGAAACTACAACTGTCAAAGAAACCCAAACCGCGGAAATTACTATAAATCGAGGATATCAAAACGAAATCTGCATAAAAGTTATTTGCAAAGATGGCACATATAACGAGGCAGACTGGAAACCTATGCAATGATAGAGATAAAAATGGTTATTAGATTTCCTTTACAATATATTCTTAAATTCAATGGGGAAGCTCATGAAACTTAAAAGAACGGGAATTCTTGGGTTGGATGAGTTCTTAAGAGGTGGTTTACCTACAAGTGTCGTCCTCCTGATGGGATCACCTGACAAAGGACATGAGATTTTTGCTAGACAGGTTGCTCTCTTTAGGAGCAAAAAAATTGGTGTTACTTATTTTACAGTCTCCAAAACTCAAGAGGCCATAAGAACTAACATGTCAGCTTATAATTTGGACGTCACCTTTCAAGAAAAAGCTGGAAGATGGAAATTCATTAAACTAGACAAAAATTCGGGATCTATAAAAACTGCTATCATTACCGAAATGAAACAAAATCGATGTATTGTTCTGGATTCACTTTCTGAACTTCTACTAGACCATAGCATAAAAGAAATAACTGACTTGGTAATGGCGATGTCTAACCAGAACAATGAAACAAAGGAATTGCATTTTATTCTTTTGACTAAGGGGATGCAGGACTCGAAGATAGAGATTACATTACAACATTTTGCGGATGGCGTGATAAACTTTGAAGCTTTATGGAAGGCCGAGGATTTGGCCAGAAATTTCATGATACAGAAAATGTTGGGGTCGACCGTTCCGACTCGAAGAGTTCCATTCTCAATTGACGAGAGGGGTTTCACGATCGAGACTTCTACACGAATCACATAATCAACAAATTCAAGTCATTCGGAATTATCCCCATATTACATCATTTGAGTAGTGAATA
>JAGMEL010000374.1 GCA_023128195.1 Caldifarciminota bacterium
TCCGCCAAGCCACCTCCTGGTCGGAAGAGACGACTGAACGATGCGCAACTTCAGCAGTTGGAAACACTTCTGCTACAGGGTTCTCGAGAGCACGGCTGGCCCAACAACTTATGGACGGCCAGGCGAGTAACCGAGGTGATTCGCCAGCATTTCGGGATAAAACTTCATCCGGAACACGTACGCAACATTCTGAAGCGACGACTGAGTTGGACCAGTCAGAAACCCGAACGACGTGCTCGGGAACGCAACGAGAAAGAGATTGCCCGGTGGCGGCAACAGGAATTTCCGCATATAAAAAAACGCTGCTCGCAGAGGGGCGCATCTGGTTTTCCCGGATGAATCGGGTTTCATGCTCACTCCCACCGTTCGCCGAACCCTGGCCCCTCGTGGCCAGACACCCGTTCACTATTGCTGGGATCGACGAGATCGCATCTCGGCCATCAGTGCCATCACTGTTAGTCCCATTAGCAAACGTCGGGGATTGTACTTTACCCTGCTGGCGGACAATGAAAATGTTCATGCTGAGGATGTGGTGGGCTTTTTGCGTCAGCTTAAGCGTCATCTTCCTGGCCCGATCACGATTATCTGGGATCGCGGCAGGGTGCATGATCGCTCCAAGGTGGTTCAGGGGTATCTGGCTAAACATCCGGAAATTGTTACGGAAAAACTTCCCGCTTATGCGCCGGAACTCAACCCTGATGAACAAGTCTGGTCGAATATCAAATACGCTCGCTTGGCCAATTATGCTCCACGGGATACTCGAGAACTGCGTCAGCGTCTTACGCGAGAACTCCATCACTTGCGGAAACGACCTGATTTGTTGGGTTCCTTTATACAACACACCAAAATCCCTCTTAGGATTTGATATATGTCCCTTTATCTATACTGGAGTCAATAAATAATAGGACTATTGAATGGATTGGCGATGAAGTTTCCTGCGGAGTGGGAATGCAACGAATTGATATTCTATTATCCGTTGTTAATAATAACCAAAGGGTTGTTATACCTATCGAATTAAAAGCAGGTGAAGCAAATGAGCGTAATGTTATTCAAATTCAAAGATATGTCGATTGGATAGAACAGTATTATATACCAAATCGACAAAGTGACATCGAACCAGTATTAGCCTCGAAAAAAATCAAGAACAAAAGGACAGAAAAGCACAGAAAAATTATTGCGAGTTTTAACCAATTTAACACAACCAATGAAGTTAGATGTGAAAGATTAAAATACATAGAATTTGATATTCAGAATAACGCCCTCGTTTTTGAGGAAGTGAACTACTAAGATAATGAGTATAGAGTGTTGCCACAGAGTTGTGGAGGAGATAGATAATGAGATTCCCTCAAATTCCCACTGACAATCTTTACAAGTTCATGGCCTTATCTGGTATAACAATTATCATTGTATCTTTGTTGCCATTTTACCACGGGCACAGGATCAGGGTTGAAGCTATACGTCTGAGTGGAGAAACAGAAAAACTGGACGCACAATCGAACTGGCTCACAAGTGATATTAAAGAACTAAAGGAGGAAACCGACAAACTGGAACGAGAGGTCGACAAACTGGAACGAGAGGTCAACAAAAAAACTCAACAGACATCATCTGCAGAAACAAAAGTGGTACTTGATGAAGAATCATCCGAATCAGAAATGACCGAAAAACAAGAAGATGAAGCTGCAAAGTTTAAAGATAGATTAGACATAATAAAAACAAAAAATTTAGAATTCATCAATGCTGTCCGCAAGCATGAAATCTTAACCATTGAATCTGCAACAAAAGTGAATGAGCTCAAATATCTTAGTCTCGCACTATGGATTGAATCTATCGTGGCTTGCATTTGCATTGTGGCGGGGAGTATTTTGGCAGAAAAAGGCTTTAGGCTTTGGCACAAGAGACTTCAAATACCACAGGACAAGATACTGCAGATTAAGTCAGAATGTAAAGATGCCTAACTTTTCGGTAGTAGTTTCTCCGAGTGAAAGAAAGAGGACGGCGATCTCTGCGGTGAATTCTTTTTATTCGTTTTTTTGTTATTTTTGTTAGAT
>JAGMEL010000375.1 GCA_023128195.1 Caldifarciminota bacterium
TAAGAACATTAGCCTTAGCAAGAAAATCATAGCGTGCATATGGAATAAACTGCCTCGCCGGTTTGCCATCCTTCTTTATAATAATGGTCATGCTGTCATGTCTGGAGAGAAGGTTTTCGTCCAACACCACCGGGCGATTCGGTTCGTTTTTCAACTTCAGCTCCAGCACCACAGGTTCCATGAACTCAAATGCTGGGTTTTCACGATTTGCCCGCACTTCAAGCGTAAGTATCGGCTGGGCTGTGGTTTTTACGTTCCCAAATCCATGATTATCCCACCAATCAGCGTTACCAGGTTGGACAAAACTGATGGGGGCGTGGCGAATGAACAGCAATTCATCATCATCAAAGCGGTATTCGAAGTTAGAAAAAAAGTCAGATTCAGAATTGTTATTTAGTAAATACGCAATTTCTCCATTAGGATAGTACCAGGGATAATTCATGAAACTTGTAGAACTAGTGTCAGCAGTTAAAGTAACCCAACTTGTGCCAAATGGCAATATTTTTTCCTTTTCCCAACTATGAGCAAGATTCAAACAGTGTCCGATTTCATGGCATGCGACAAAGAATCTATATCGTTTCTTCCAGTTCTCTTTTTCCACTTGATTACTTGGAGCCCCCTCAGCATAATCATAATAAGCTGAGTCAGTAAAGATTGCTGCCCCCTGTCGGTGATTCGGCCCGATGCCATCAAACATCATGCCGGCAGCATATGGCCAATATTTGTGGCGTTCAGCAAAGAAAACCCAGACGGACCATTGCGGTGCATCCGCGAAATGGGACCAATAGACTTTCATGGCATCATGCAATTCTTGATCACTCCAGTTCTCATCTGCTCCTGCCAGGGAAAGTGGCACCAGATCCCCCTGGGTTGTTGATACATCGAAGCCAGTCCGTCGATACACCATCTCAATCGTCAAATTTTCTTCTGGCAGGTTTGCCGGGTGAGTGGAATGAATATGAGTATTAATCGATAGTAACGGTTTTGTCCCTTCAGAAAAATCGTATTCAAACATCAAAGGATGAAAATACTTTGATTTAAATGAATAGGTACATTGCCACGAGTTAGTGGCATTATAAAAAGTTACGTTGGCCTTCTTTGCACTGTCGTAAATATTCCGTTGGACTTCAATGCGAACAGATGTATATTTAAAATAATTAGGATTTGGGTGGAGATAAGAGATATCGCCTTCCCAAGTATCATCATTGACCTTTATCACGTCAGCAATCCAGTGCGTTATCATTCTATGTGAAAACACAACCCTACCGCTTGCCGTCATCTGTGGATATCGCCCATCAACATCGAGCCGTAATTCTTCTCTATGTAACAGTGGCAGATCTTTAAAGGGATTGTATCGCCGATTTTTGAAAATCGGTTTCTGATCATGACCAGCAACATAAAGACCGCTTACAGTCATATAATCCCTCATGAAATGTTTAAAATCTGCATAATTTCTAATATCATCAATTCCTTTGGAAATTTCAAAACCATGGTATCTTCGTTCCTTATAATCATTTTTTTCCATTTCAACACCTCCTCTTCCTTGGTCAATTCGAATGAAAATATTCAAATAAATCGAGATTAGGTTGACTTAATGCACTGAATATCCTCGGCGTCAAGCATGGCTTTCGCAATACGCCCTGTATCTAAGCCGTTAATAATTGCAGCATTTATTCCGTATGGGATTTGATCTTCTTTCCATTGCATATAGTCTCCGGTTAAAAATATCCTTTGAGTGGGTCTACCACACTCTTGACTCCATTTCAGATAGGATTCATCGATAATCGTACTAAGAACTGCCCATGAGTGTACATCGAAAAACACGATATTTTTTTCTAATATTTTTCCTATTCCGGTCTGATTGATCTCTTTTAAAGTGAGTAAACAGAGGTCTTTGTCAGAAAGCTTGCACAATTCATCTTTCTCTTTTAATGAGTAGTAGATCGTGAGCACAATAAAGCCAGGTTTTTCACTCCTACTCTTAAAAATAGTATTCATCTTCTGATATGGAGTTACCACGTACCTAACATCGATTAGTTGCACATTACTTAAACATAGCACGATGACCTTGCCACTTCCATATCGGACGGTTTTAAGAAAATCTAAAGACTCAGTACTTGAAGTTTTCAAGATATTTTTAGAGACTGTCGCCGGGGTTGCTATAACTACGGCTTTTGCACGCGCCCT
>JAGMEL010000376.1 GCA_023128195.1 Caldifarciminota bacterium
AAATACCCATGATAATGAGAAATATCCCGGCCCAGAAAAAGCGCCAGTTTCGATACTTTTTAGGATTATTAAGCGGGAGAATTATCCCAGTTAAAAGAATTATTCCGAGTAGAATAAGGACCGGGTTATACAATGTTGCTGGCAATAAAAAGACCAGGGCAAAGAACAATAATTGAAATATTCCAATGAGCAAAAAGAATACATCTTTCAAATAGCGCCGCTCTACTATAAATATAAAAATATAGAAAGGAATAAAAATTAAAAAGGGAGTTAGATGAACGCCCGTTGATAAGAAAATCAAATAGAACGACAGAAGCAAATATTTATTTTTAGGTGCTCCTTGTTTGACACTATCATACCACAGAATGGCTAAATAATTTATTAATACAAAAACAAATGTTGCTGCAGCATAGACCTCGGTTTCTATTGCATTCCTCCAGTAGGTGTAAAAAAATCCAATACCTAAACAGGTCGCAAAGGCAATGATTATGAAATTGAATTCATTATCATTTTTTTGAAACATTCGGAAGATTTTTAGCATCATTTTATACAATAAACCGATTGTTAGTACTGAAAAGCCAATTCCAAGTAGATTCATATGCCAGGCAACCTCTTTTGAAATTGGCAGTATTGCTGAGATTAAGCCGAAAAGTAATAACCAGGTTCTTCCCAGCAACACATAAAATGGTGTTCCTGGTGGATGCGGAACAGCAAGTGTGAATGCTGAGCCAATGAATTCACCGCAGTCCCAGAATGAAAGCGTAGGAGCCACAGTATATAAATAGACTCCGGTCGTAATAGTTATTAAGACATAAAGAAGAATATTTTCTAATCTTTTATAATCCATTAAACCTCCTGAGCCTAATTATATTCAGAGGTCTTCTAATGTCAATATGACAGTGCTGTTAAAATTGATGCCTATTTTTTGCATAGAACACCCTAAACCAAAAATTGGCGGATTTTACCTCTTGACAATTATGTAAAGTTTGATATAATATAAAAGACTTAAGTCTAATAATGCGTCTGTTATTTTAAAGGATAGAATAAAAAAAGGAAACGTGATCAGGTAATAGGTAAGCTGTTCTAAAAAATAATTTTGTTCCCATTATATCCTCCCCCTTGATGGGGGAGGAAAAAGGTGGGGGTGATAAATCGTGAAATTAGTCACCCTCCCCTTGATCCCCTCCCGTCGAGGGAGGGGAATGGAGAAGTGAGGTATCTTGATAATTACTTATTGACAATTATGTTGATTTGGATATATTTATGATAATTATGTTAGGCAAAGAATACATAAATCTGATTTATTTTGGTTTTAGTAAATAAAAAAAGGAGGTAGTTTTGATTAGTTTAATAACAATTTTACTCCTGTGCCAACTCGACCATTTTGAATTTACGACAATTAGTTCCCCGCAGACAGCGGGTGATTCATTTTTCATTACTATCAATGCATATGACGCATCAGGTGTCCATTACGATTATAACGGTTATTCAAGGATATATACATCATTGGATAATCCTTTGTATCCTCAATATTGTGATACTCTGGTCTACTTTAATAATGGGACATGGCAGGGAAACGTAACTGTTTCTCTTGCCGCTGCGCTATCACTTATATGTGATGATGGTGGTGGACATACAGGTTCTTCAAATCAATTCCAGGTACTGCCAAATTCACCTGCTCGACTCCTTTCAGTCCTGCCAGGTCAAACACACTCACCAGGACTGTCTTCAGGAAGGACAGGAAGTCCCAATGCTCAGACAGCAGGAGTTCAATTCGATATATCAATCTACCTCACGGATACCTGGTTTAATACTGTTGATACGGTCAATCATATTATCGGCTACACCTCTACTGATTCGTTTGTACAGCAATCACAAATACCACTTGCAAATGGTACCGCGACTTTACCATTTGCTTTCAGAACAGCAGGTACACAGCAGCGGCTTTATTTTAACGATATCACACAGCCTTCGATTACACCAGATACATCCTCATGGATCACAGTGTCTCCAGGTGCATATTCAAAATTACTTATTATCTTACCTGGTGAGACACATGAACCGGGTGATACAACAACGACGGTCGTTAATACACCTGGTAAAACTGGCGATCCGACTGACCAGTATTTTGGCAGCGCGTTTACAGTTATGGTTTATGCAACAGATACGATGTGGAATAAAACATCTGTTTCCGGTAATCAAGTTCAACTCTATTCAGATTTTTTATTTAATAACCCATCACCAGAGGATTTGAGTAATGGTGAAGCACAATTTACAGTATATTTCAATGAGATCGGTCGTGTACTACTTTGGGCAGAGGAAAATGCCATACGTTCAAATAATAATTACCTGAATATATTAACGGAAATAGATACCACAGTTGTTCCAGACAGCTTTATTGCTTATCCAAATCCCATGGGTATTGAAACTCAAAACATGGTTTTCGCTTATTCTCTTGACCAGGCATGCAATGTGACTTTCGCTATTTATGATCCATTCGGTAATCTGGTACACGAACGAAAAATAGCATCCGGTGGTACAGGTGCGCGAGCAGGTCTCAATAGACTGATATGGGATGGTGATAATGATGAGGGACAGAGAGTGGCAAGTGGAGTTTATTACGTGGCTATAAAGGGCTGGACACACACAGCAACAATTTTCGATAAAAAAATGAAGGTAGGTGTAGTATGGTAAAATGCGTAGGTCGTAAATTGTGTATCGTACATCGTGTTACGAATACGAGCAACGAATCACGAGTACGATGTTTACTGTTCTTACTTCTTACTTCTTACTTCTTACTTCTTACTTTTGGGTTTGCTCAAGACGGTGGTGTACCAGGGGCATTACTCAATTACGGTATGAGTCCCCGCACCATAGCTATGGGTAAGGCATTTACTGGACTCGCTGATGATCAGGAGGCTGCATACTACAATCCAGCCGGTTTAACACAACTTTTATCACACAATATCAAAACGTCATACCTTCCAGCTTATGGCGCACAACTCGGCTATTTGGGTTATGCACTGCCGACAAGAAAATTCGGCTCATTTGGTTTTAGTATGATTTATTTAGGTTCTAATAACATCGATTCCTGGGATGCGCATGGAAATTATTTGGGCACGTTCGGGGTTACCCAGAACTGCTTTACCTTTTCTTATGCTTTTCAGCCGATTATGCCAATCGCCTTTGGCGTAAATCTAAAACTTATGACAAGTAAGATTGCACAGTATGGCGCCTTGGGAATGGGTGGAGATTTAGGTCTGTTTCTTTTCCCGGGCGGCAAATACACATTCGGTGTAACATGCCAGAATATATTAGGGCCAAAACTAAAGCATAATAACCAGACTGACGAAGTTCCCATCACGTTAAGAAGTGGAGTTGGCTTAAAAATGTATCAGGATAGGATAATCATAGCTGTAGATATCGATAAGAAAATGTTAGAAAATACTTCACTTGGATATCATGTTGGTTTGGAATTTATACCGATATATCCGACTATAGCTTTGCGCGGGGGCGTTGATAGAAATTGTGTAAGCATTGGTATGGGAATAACGAATAACTGGAACAAATTTTCTCTTGGTATTGATTATGCTGTAGAATTACATTATGCCTCAAGTTATTTATTGCCACTTCGCCATAAGATTGGTATCGTTGTTAATTTTGCAGGATTTAGAACATGGGTTGACGCGACGCCAAAGCAATTTTCACCATGCCCAGGACGTAAGGATAATATTGCCTGGATTGATGTACACTATAATACAAAACGGCAGATTGAACGCTGGCAGCTTTTAATAAAAAATCAATATGGTGAGCTTGTGCGAACATTCTCGGGTTGGGATGCGCCACCTTTGAGGCTATCCTGGGATGGCCTTGATGATATTGGACGGGTAGCAGCTGATGGTAAATACTACTACGAGATTTTATTGGTTGATGAAATTGGCGAGACGATTGAGTTCAGTGACTTTCTGACCAAAATTACAACCCTGGGTCCAGAGGGTGAGATTGAATTCCTGCCCCAAGAATAAAGACGCAGATGGCGCAGATAAAAAAATACCGCAGATGAATACAGGGAAAGGATTAATATGATAATTTTAATTGCATTTTTGTTTGCCTTAGATTATCCGCAGTTGGTAACCGATTATGAGATTGGTCACCAACTTTTCCTCCAGGAGAATTATAGAGATGCCGCAGATTATTTCAGGGCAATGCTCGGTAAGTACTCAGGCAGTGAATTTGAAGATGAGATTAGGTTCCGGTTAGCAGAATGTTATTTTAATCTTAATGATTATCGCGAAGCCAAAAAGAATTTCGAAAAGATCTTAAGGAAAAAAGATATTGTTTACCTTGAACCTGAATGCCTCTTTGCAGTTGGTTTAATCGATATATTGCAGAATAATTTTACAGAGGCAGAAGAAGTTTTACAAACGCTTTTGAAAAATCCTGCTTACCAGCAAGAGACACGAGCAAATTTCGCATTGGGTGTGCTTCATTATTTTCGCGGCAGTTATGAGGAAGCAAAAGAAAAGTTAGCAGGAAATGTTCTTTTGGAGGCAAAGTTTTACTACGCGAAATCACTTTCCCGGCTTGGCAATCCGCTTCAAGCCATAGGTATTTTTAAGGAGATATTAGACGAAGCGCCTAATACTCCAATTGCAGTGATTGCCGAATTTTCACGGGCTGAAGCGCTTTTCTATAATAAGGATTTTGCTGGTGCAAAAATCATATTTCAGGATTTTATACTAAATTACCTGAAATCGCCACTAAGCGACTATGCACATTACTTCCTCGCTGCTTCATTAATACATGCAGGTGATTATGCCGGGGCATCAGAACATTTACTGCCTTTGACCCGGCATCAGGATAATCTTCTTGCTGCCCACAGTAGTTATTTCCTCGGTATATGCAGGATGAATTTAATGGATGGACTGGGTGCGGTTAGTGCATTTCAGAGGGTGCGGGCAAATTTTCCTAACACCCAGATTGCCATATATGCCAATTTACAGTTAACCAATGCGCTTATTACCTCGGGCGATACTTTACAGGCGCTCGTTTCAGCGTCACAATTAGCGACGATGTTTTCATCCGGTGAACTTTCCAGTGTTGGTGAGTATCTTACCGGTATGATATATTTCCAGAAAGGTGATTACTTCCATAGCGCAGAGTATTTCGAATTACTTTTACAATATTATCCAAATTCAACCATGAGCGAACCTGCAGCATCAATGCTTTTATGTTCATTAAATAAAATGAGACAGTACGATCATACTATAACCTTTGGTAGTCGATATATTAAAGATTTTTCTGAGGTAACAAATCCCTGGCGAGGCAGAACTTTATATTTTCTTGCTGAAGCATACTATAATAAAAATAATTTCTCGGATGCTGAGAAATTATATTTGCGAGTTACAAAAGAATTTTTTGGTCTTGAAATCACGCCTTATGCAAAGGTGGGACTTGCTTACTCCATATATAATCAGGATCGTCAAAAGAATGCCCTTGATATTTTTAGTAGTATGAGCCAGACACCATTCGATGATTCTTCGCTTGTTATTGCTATTTACCTCGGGATCGGTTATACACATTTCAACCAAGCAGAATATATAGCAGCTTTGGATACCTTTGAAGTATTGAATAATACCTACCCGAAAGATGAAAGATGTGCGGTTCCTGCACTATTTTATGCAGGTCTGTGTTATACTAATCTCGAATACTATGGCCAAGCAATCGAATCATGGGAAAAACTTATTGGTACCTATCCAATGGGTGAGCAATCAGCTGAAGCAGGTTTTCGAGCCGGTGATACATACTTTAAGGCAATGGAGTATGAAAAAGCCCGGGCATTATTTAGATGGGTAGTAGAAAATCATCCTTTAAATGAATATGCCCGCTCTTCTCAACTGGCAATTGGCCAGAGTTATTATAATCAACAAGTTTTTGATGATGCGATAAGAGAATTCCAGAAATTTTTGGATCTCTTCCCTACTTCAGAAGAGGCAGTAAGTGCACGTAAAAGTATGGAGATGTGCTATTATCGAAAAGGGCTTGAATCAATAGACGAGATGCAATTATTTGTGGATAAATTTTCGCATAGTGAACTTGCTGCTGATGGGCAATACCAGATTGCTCATAAGCATTTTGATGAGGAAAATTATGAAAAAGCAATTGATGGATTCCTGAGGGTTGTAGTAAATTTCCCCAATTCTTCCTATGCGCCTGATGCCCTGCTACTGGCTGCTGAATCGGCAGATAAGACTGAGAATTGGAACAAGGCTGCAGAGTTATATAAACGATATTTATCCTATTTTCCCAAGGGAAAGCAAAAAGATGCTGTATACTTTAATCTTGGAACAGCATACTATAATCTAAAGGAATATGGTGAGGCATTGACTAATTTCAAGGCAGTTGTTGATTCCTGCGTCAATTCACAGTATATTGAAAATGCCCGCCATAATATTGAAATATGCGAAAAATTATTGGGTGAGGGTGCGGCGAGAGCACCTGTTTCTGTAGAGGTCGAGACAGATAGTCTGAAAGGAGAAGAGTGAAAAGAATAAATCCTAAATCCGAATTACTAAATATTCACCCCGTTAGATATGCGCCTAATTTATTTTTGAAACATATAGAATTGTTAAGATACTTTAGTGTGTATATCTCTAATAATTTGTTTTATCTAACGGGGCAGGCAAATCCAAATTCCCAAAATACAAAATTCAAAACACTTAATTTTCGATCTTCCTCCGTTTCAAAAGGGAAGAGGATTATGTAGAGTATGTTTTGAAAATTGAGATTAGGATTTTAGTACTAAAAGGAGGTTAAATGATTTTAGGCCAACCAATTATCGAGATTTTTAAAGGAAGTATTGTAATGGATATTTTGCTTATCTGTTCTATTGTTGCACTGGCATTGATTATAGAGAGGTTTATCTACTTTTCGAGGAATCGTTTTGATCCTCGGAAAGGCTATTTGAGTTTCAGACAGATAATTAGAGGGCAGGGACCTAATGCTGCGCTTAATCATGCAAATCAACAGAAGAATTCCCTTAGTGGTTTATTTATGGTTGCATTAAATAATCGTCATCTTGAATCTGATAATCTTTTAGATATCCTTGCGAGCTTTGTAATTGAAGAAAAGGTTAAATTTGACCGCTACTTAGGTGGCATGGGAACTCTGGCAAATGCCGCCACACTACTTGGCTTATTAGGAACCGTGATGGGATTGATTAAAGCTTTTCACAATATCTCAATTACTGGTTCGGGTGGTCCAGCAGTAATCTCGAGCGGCATTGCTGAAGCGCTTTTGACCACGGCATTTGGTCTGTTTATAGGAATTCCAACCCTATTCTTTTATAATTACTTTAGCAAGAAAAGTAATGAATTGTCAATGGAACTTGACGGGATAAGTGATCGGATAGTAGTTTTATTCAATAATTTGAGAAAGCAATCATCGGGAACAAAGACATCTGGTCCTGCTTCTGTGCCGGCAGCCGAATCTGCTTTCAGTCCACAAGATTCACCACCACCTGCGGACACAACCTGGAAGTTCTAAAAATGCGTAAACGCAGGCGTTTAAGATTTGATCATCATTCTCAAGGACTGATATTAAATTCTCTTGTAGATATTGCTTTATCACTCGTTATCGGCTTCATTGTAGCAATACCGTTATTTTTCGAGTCGGGAATTTTTGTAAATACTCCGGGTGTAGCAAAGGCTGGTGCAACTCAGGTCAGCGACATTAAGGTTAATATTTACCTGCTTGATGATGGCGGAATATTGCTAAATGAGGAATTAGTAACCTATGAAAGATTGGAAGAACTACTGCCGGAACTACTTGCCCGAAGTATCGCGCGCAAAGTTATAATTTCAACCGAACCTGATGTGCGATATGAACGAGTTGTTCATGTCCTCGATTTGGCAAAACAAAATGGTGCAGGTGAATTGGCGCTTCTAAGGAGTAGACGATGAAACCAATGGCAAATATAGATATTTTACCAATGGCATGCGTTGGTTTAATATTAGTATTAGCTATGATGGTGCTTGCACCGATGATAATGACTCACACCCAGACACCGGTTGATGTTCCCAGGGCACATACTGCTGAAACGAAAACCGAGGAGAATCTCACCATTACCTATACAGAGGATAGCCGTCTTTTTGTTAATGATGTTGAGATTCTTCCTGAACAGCTCACGGATGTAATTTACCAAGAACTCGAGAAAGATCCCTACCAATTGGTCGTTATTAGAGCGGATAAAAATGTTTTTCACCGTGATGTTCTTGAAATTCTGGCAAATGTAAAAAAGTGTGGTGCAAAGCGCATTGCTTGTGCTACCAAAAATCCTAAAGGCGAATGATGTTTAGAGATAAACGTTTAGACATAGGTATTGGGATTTCAATTATTTTACATATTCTGATGTTAATTCTTTTTTCGGGATCGGGTAAACTCACTGCTTTTGATTATGAAGATATAAAGGAAATAACATTTATTGACCAGTCTTATCGTCCTGAAGTTGCCAGGGTTATCTCCAAGGGTTCAATCTGGAGTGATGTTAAGGAAACTTATTCTGATGCCGGGCCATCTTCCTATGGTGGTGAGATTGTAACACCGGCTATTGACCTTGATGCAAAACTCGATAGAAGTCAAGCAACGATTGATCTGGATCGTTATATGGTTAGTGAGGATATTGGTGACGTAGTGAGGATTGGCAATGGTAAAGCTGGAACAATGAAAAGCACAGATGAGATTCTTGCTGAAAAACCGATATCTCTCGCCAAAAATCTTCCCAGAGGTGCCGGTGGCGAAGGCGGAGTGGGAATAGGAAGTGCGGGTAGCATTGGCCGTAAGGCACAAGCACCTACAATCAAAATCGATAAGAAGCCGCCGGCTCCAAAGACTTCGATAATCGGCAAAAAAGTCGCAAAGGCTGTTGACAAAAAATTGAAGGTCGAAAAAGGTAAAACGCAGATTTCTCTTGCTGGGCCAATTGCAGGCCGTCAGATTTTAAGTAAAATCCTGCCCAAATATCCTTCATGGTGTTTGCGTCAGGGTATTTCCGGGGTCGTTAAGATAAGAATCTGGGTTGAATCATCGGGCAATGTAAGAGAAGGCACCTTGATTGAAATTTCTTCTGGCTATCCTGATTTAGACCAGGCGGTTATTAATGCCATAAAAAAATGGCGCTTTGCTCCTTTGCCTTCGAATGTAGTTCAGGAAACACAATGGGGACTTGTAACCTTTAGATTTGTATATGGATAATGACTGGTTATAGTGCGCGGAAAATTAAATAAATTAGGAGTTTAAAATGGATTTATTACTGATTATTTTTCTGTTTACACAAGAAGCAAAAAAAGGTGAACATGAGATTGGTGAAGAGGTCATAAAGGGAAAGGTAGAATTTAAGATTCAAGATAGAAAGATTCATCTTTCACCAGAGTTAAAACCATTTGCACCATTAGACTCAGTGATTTCTCAAGAAAGATATCTGTTTGATGAGAAACTTTATTCAACGATTGATGAATTGAATACTCCGATATTGTATTTACACAGCGAATATCTGCGTATTCCTTTGATCGGTAGATTTATGTACGGCGGTATCGCACTTATTATTCCAAGGTTTGAGAAAACTGTTTCTTCATGGGAACTGGTTATTACTGATACGAATGGTGATGTAACAAGAAGGTATGCCGAGCGGGGTTTACCACCACCTTCTATATCCTGGGATGGCAGAACCGATAATGGCGATATGTGTAATATGGGGGAGATTTACAATTATGTATTTACAGCATTCGATGCAGTTGGTAATCCCACGCGGATTTCTGGACGTTCCTACAAGTTTACCGGTATTGTCTATGATGAGCAAGAAAGCAAAATTATAGCGATTTCTTCGGTTGAACTTTTTAATGAGAAATCTAATTATTTAAGTACTGAGGCATTAGCATATCTTGATGAGATTGCGAACATAGTAAAAGATAATTTTAAAAAAGAGGTTGTTATTTACTCATATTCAGAATCCGAATCAATGGCAAAATCAAGAGGTAAGGTAATAATGGATGCAATTATCGAACGGGTTGTTTTACCTGAAGAAGCTATAAAAACAGCCCCCAGGTTTATCCCCGGTTTAACACCAAAATATTCGAAAATAGAAATAGTTATACAGTAAACAAGTCAAATAAGACTTAGATTTATGGAGCTCACCGATAGGTGAGCGCTCATAAGTCTGTAGTCGAATTTGACCCCGC
>JAGMEL010000377.1 GCA_023128195.1 Caldifarciminota bacterium
ATAAGTTACGTCTCGGGACTATTTTTGATTTGAAACAATATGAGTTCCATCAATTTAATACTACAAGAGTATTTGATGAAAGTATTTTTGAAATAATTATCGAACCGATGATTGCATATAAACTTACTGAAAAATGGATACCTAATTTGTATTTGACTTACAACTATAAAACTAAGGATGATTCTATTCATGTTTTTAGTTCTCTTGAGGATAGCCTATTCCACTATAAAAGAGATGTCTATGCATATCTGATCGATGTTGAGTTTCACCCGGGTGGTAATTTCATATGGCATTTTGGTATGCAGCGTCAGTTCTATTATAATAATCAGGGACGGGAATTTAATGAGCGGCGTTTATTACTTGGTTTTGAATACCGCTACAAAAATATCTGGTTCTATTTTGTCGAAGCAATGGAGGGCGATTTCCCCATTCCAAAATGGCTTCATAATCATACCTATGTTCAGTTGATGCTAAAATTCTGAAATTATGGGAAAGAAGTATTTCTTGTTATTAATTGACAGCGGTATTGTTGTTAAAAAATTGCCTTTAATAAAAGGTCATTATGTTATTGGTCGGGCTGATGATGCAGATTTGATTATAAGTAGTAAAGATGTTTCCCGCCACCATGCTGCTGTCAATTATGATGGAGCTGATTTTATTATTAAAGATCTTAACAGCACTAATGGCACCTTTGTTAACAATAAAAAGATTGTTAAACATAATCTACAATCAGGCGATGAAATTTCTATCGGAGATTATTCAATCTTTTTTGATGATGGTTCGGGAAGTTTCTCTTATCCTGAAGAGACAGAGATTAATAGAAAGGGGCAGGAAACAGTAATAATCGACGACAAATTTACTAGATTGAAGCAGAAATTAAAGGATGAAAATTTGAAGGCTGAATTTGGACGTATTATAGGTGTTGTTAAAAAAAGTAGAAGACGGTTATCGTCTCTTGCAAATGAGGATAAACTAACAGGTTTACACAACCGACAATATTTTGATAAAATATCCAGGACGCAATTTATCGAAGCAAAAGAAAAGGATTCAAAGCTTTCTATTTTGTTTATTGATATTGATCACTTCAAGTCGGTGAATGACACGTACGGTCATAAAAAAGGTGATGATGCATTGAAGATAATCGCTCAGTTGATTTGTGCTTCCTGTCGAAAGAGTGATTTTGTAGCACGGTATGGTGGAGAGGAAATTGTAGTAATTTTACCGAATACTACTTCTCGTGATGCGGTTAGTGTAGCCCAGGAGATTAACAATATAGTTGCAAAACAAACAATAAAATTACTGGGTATAAGAATTACGGTGAGTATTGGTGTGGCAACTTATCCTGATGAGGGAACAACATTAAAAAGTCTTCTTGAGAGAGCTGATAAAGCTCTATATCAGGCAAAAAAGTCAGGAAGAAACCGGGTTTGTAAATTCGATGAAGCAAGAGATTAAATATATAGGCAATTATAAAATCCTCGACATTATTGGCAAGGGAGGCATGGCAAGGGTCTATACAGCCATTCATATTCCTCTGAACAGGGTTGTGGTAATAAAAGAGATGGGAAAAAGCGAATCCCGCAGGCGATTTAAACAGGAAGCATTGATTTCTGCTTCTTTAAGTCATAGAAATATCGTTACTGCTTATGATTATTTTAATATTGGTTCATCATGCTATCTTGTTATGGAATATATTGATGGGATGAATTTGTCTGAAATAATTGAACATGAAGCACCTCTGCATCCGGTTACTGCGGCAATTATTGCCCGAGAGGTTTGTCTTGCAATCGGCCATGCCTGCAAGAACGGTATTCTTCACCGCGATATTAAACCGACCAATATTCTAATCTCCCGACAGGGTGAGGTTAAAATTTCCGATTTTGGTGTTGCACGAGGAGAAGATTCGCCACATCTTACTTCAACCGGAACTGTGATAGGTACGCCATTTTATATGTCGCCAGAGCAGGCAGCGGGTAAAGAATTAACCTATCAATCAGATATTTATTCTCTGGCAATTGTTCTTTATGAAATGGTTACCGCCAAAAAGCCATTTTTCGGAGAAACTACACAAGCAATTACGGCAAAGGTGTGTCGAGGTAGATATACTTCTTCATTGTGGAAGGACCCACATCATAGTCTGAGGATTTCCAGGATTATTAACAAGGCGATGAAGAAAAATTTGAAAAGAAGATATAAGACAGTAGAATATATGCGTTGGGATCTTGAGAGATTTATCGGCGGAAAAAATATTCTTCATAAAGACAAGATTCTGATTGATTTTCTACAGAGGATTGAACAGAGTAAACAGATAACCACAGTAATAAAAAAGAAAAAAAAGAGAAGAAAGAAGAAAAAGAGACGTTATCTTCTTGTTTACCTGTATATATTGTTAATATTAATTATCACTGGGCTTATTTACTATCTTGTTAAAAGTGTGACACAATAAAAAGCGTCCTGTTGAGCTCGTTAAATGATGGTTCTAATAGAACGGGACTAGTCGCTTCGCAACGGTTATGGTCCACGTACTTTTGCAAAGTGCGGGACGGTTAAGGCACTTTGTGCGGTTTTTTTACGGTTCGAAGTATTGCAATTTGCAATCTGAAATTTACAATATGAAATTTAAAATCGCTCAACGCCCATCGTTCCTTGCTTCTTGTCTCCAGGTCTCCTTGTCTCCCAGTCTCCTTGTCTTCAAAGGTCTCCGTGTCTTCCTGGTTCTTGATTCTTACTCCTTGTCTCCAGCTCTCCGTTTCACCGTTTCTCCCATTCTCCGTTTCTATATTCAATTCCAGCCGAAGGTCTCGAGTTTTTCGAGAGGCACAAAGCGCAGAGAGAAATGATGCTTTGCATGGAAGAGATACTTCGTATGGAAATGAGTGTTTCACACTGGAATGGATTCTTCGAATGGAATGATTTAAAATAAAGGGAATTCCAACTGTTCCAGCACGCAGTGCTCTCTTCCAGCCAAAGGCTCCTTTCCATCCCGAGCAGGTCGAGGGATTCCTTCCAATCCCCTTGGGATTCCAACACGCCGAAGGTCTCGCTATAGTCT
>JAGMEL010000378.1 GCA_023128195.1 Caldifarciminota bacterium
AGAGGAAGTATTGAGAGGCAGTGCCGTTTCACCTTGTCACCTTGTCTCCAGGTCTCCGTGTCTTCTTGCCCCCTTGACATTCGTCCCAAACTTTGTAAAATAATTTTATGGTAGATAAAAATCTTTTACAACAAACAAAGCTGTTCAATGATTTGAAGGATCATGAATGGGAAGAATTGCTGAAGATTACAAAAGAAAAGGACTTTATCGAGGGTGATATGGTTTTTTCTGAAGGTGATGCATCTACAGAACTGTACATGTTTATCAAAGGTGAGCTCGAAATACAGATTAAGATTGCGCCACAACTTGGTGAAACAACTGTATATGTAGTAAAACCATATGATGTTTGCGGTGAATTTGCCTTTGTCGATCCTAAGCCGCGCTCAGCAAGTGCAAGGTGTACAAGAAATTCTACTCTTGGTATAATTAAAAGAGAGGATTTTGAAGAACTTATAAGTAAATTTCCTAATATTGGGTTAAATTTTTACAAAAATCTTGTACGTTTACTCAGTGAAAAATTGAGAAAAATGAATACGTATTTGAGGGAAACTTTTATTCGTTCTGTTGGTTTAGAGATATAAGCGCATCTATGGTTATTGATGTCAGCCTATGATATTAGTGCTATATACAGCGTAGAGCGATAGGATGAGGGTGAAGTTTCAGCAGTTTCGTACAATTGTAAAGAGAATATGAAATTCGTGTACTCTTCTGCATATCAAGTCGATATTGGAACACATGTATTCCCGACCCATAAGTATTATCTGATATACGATAGATTAAAACAAGAGGGAATTATCAGTGATAGTAACGTATTTGAACCCGAAAAACCGCATACTGAAGATTTACTGAAAATACTGGATAAAGAGTATCTTGATGATCTTTTGAATACCCGTTTAACAGCACGCACTTTTCCTTCTGAAATGCCCGTTAACAAAGGTATTATCAATGCTCAAATTTTGTGCTGCGGTGGGTCTTACCTTACTGCGAAATTGACAAGGGAATGTGGGGCATGTTATCATATTGGTGGAGGTTTTCATCATGCCTTTTCTGGTCATGCTGAAGGCTTTTGTTATCTTAATGATGTAGTATTTGCTGCAGTAATGATGCTTGAGCAGGGAATAAAAAAAATCGCTGTTGTTGATTGTGATTTACATCAGGGGAATGGTACGGCAAAATTTTTTGAGAAAGAAAATAGGGTTTTCACATTTTCTATGCATCAGGAATATCTTTATCCTAAAAAAGAAAAATCTGATTTAGATATTGGACTTGATAATGGTGTGGAAGATGAAGAATACCTGCAGAAACTGGATTTTGCTTTAACCCGGATTTTGGGAGAATTTAACCCCGACTTTTTGATATATCTTGCCGGTGCTGACCCATATATATTTGATCAACTTGGAAGTCTCAGGTTGACACTTGAGGGTTTAAAAAAACGGGATGAAATGGTTATTATTAGGGCATTTAAAAACAAAATTCCAGTGTGTGTAGTGTTGGGTGGAGGTTATGCTACAGATATAGAAGATACAATAGAAATTCACTGTAATACAGCCCGCGTAATGGCAACGGCATTTCCGCCGAAGGCGAGAGAGAAATGATGCTTCGCATAGAAAAGGATTAATGAATGAAGCTGTGAAGATAGGAAGTTATGAAGATGTTAAAAATCTCGCAGAGACCGAAGGTCTCGTAGAGAATGAAAGTATCGCTATAGTCTCGAGT
>JAGMEL010000379.1 GCA_023128195.1 Caldifarciminota bacterium
GATGAGATATAGAGAGCCGTTTTTTAAGAAATGAGAATGTGTTTAATTTACCACGCGGGCGAATCGGTCACGCTTGGCATCACTATAAAAGAAAGGGAAAGGGGAAAAACTCTAAATCCGAAGCAGTAAATCACAAATTAAACAAAAGTTGAATAGAATAGAAATCGAAAAGTTTATATATATGCTTCATGAATTTATTCCATTAGTAGTGTAGGAGGAGTGGTGAAACGTGGATAATAATCTTCTGGATAAGAAGGCATCAAATGACTATTTCTGTAGCATCTTAGAAATAATAAAAAATGTTGGACTAACTGATTTATCTCCAGGATTTGGATTACTATTAACAAAGTTAAAGGCAAGTGACAAAGGGGAATATGCTATTTTTCTGGGTGCCGGTGCTTCTTTAGGATCCGGAGGTAAATCTGGAGACCAAATTGCACTGAAATTTGCAAAAGAACTGCGTGGAAAAACAGATATTGACATAAACAATCCCAAAGACGCTAAACTCCTTAAAAACTGGTTTAAAACTACGTTTCGTGTCGAACTTTCTTATACTTCAGCGATGGAGGCCATAGGAACAAAACCTGAGATGAAAGATGTAATGGCTAAAGAACTCAAAGGCATGAAACTCTCCATTGGCTATAAAAGTCTGGCAAAACTTATCACTGAAAATTATTTTCAAATTATATTTACGACAAATTTTGATCAAATGATCGAGGATGCCCTTAGTGATAATGGGTTAAAGGAGCGGAAAGATTTTAGTGTTAACATTGTTGGTGTACATGAAGTCGAAGCAATCAGAGAAAAGTTAGACTCACATAGCCCACGAATAAAGATAGTGAAATTGCATGGGGATATAGGGTATGCTTTAAGAATGAAGTGCACCCGCGAAGAAACAGAGAAACTTCCAGAGGGGATTAAAAATATTTTTGAGGAGTTTTTGAAGAAGAAAGGATTCATTTTTGTGGGATATAGAGGTTGGGATACGGGTATATTAGGAATTTTAGAGAATCGGACTAGAGGTGGGTGGCAAATATTACGTCGAAAACAAGCACCCGCAGAGAGATCGGTATGGTGGGTTTCTCCACGAGGACTTAGCGCAGAACATGAAGATATTGACATAATTCAAAGCTTCTTAAGAAGACGTGGTTCGCAAGATAATGTAATACAAAATGCGAAGAAAGACTCTCAAGTGATCCCTTTAGGAGATTTTGATACATTCTTTGTGATTCTATCGGAAAAACTATTGGGCGGGTGTATTCAACCTATAAAATTATCATCTGATGAAATACTAACTGAAATATCTAATGCTATAAAAACGAAGAATTATTCCTATTTATATAGGTACATAGAATTTTTAGAATCTGAAGAAGGAAATGAATTGTTTACAGAAGCAGAATTTACGCAACGAGTTTTTGAAATTTTTAAAAAACTGATAGAAGAATTCGAGGAATTCGAGTTGGGACTACTTTTTAACGTGTTATCTTTATTAGATAACTCTTGGGACAATTTACAAAAATATTTTGATAAATTGCCACGTCATAAGGCTATAAACAAAACTGGTAAGATATTAGAAGCTGCAACATATGCTTTAAAGAATATGGGGTCTATGGACGACAAAGAAAAGTTTATGAACATATTTATCCTAGTATCTAAGCTTTTACGTTTTTGTAATGATAAAGCAAGTGCGGGTAATGGTTCTCGGAATAACTTACAGTGGTCATTAGAATACTGTGATGGATCATTTAAGGACATCTTAAATTTAGCTAAAGATGGTATTATAAATTCTGAAAAATGCACGGCTATCGAAGAATATAAAAACTCAAAATTTAGAAAATTTTTGGAATTAATTCAGTATATCATCCTATTGCCCATTATTCCTCAATTTGTTTTTTTTTATGAGGATAAAGAACAAGCGTTCAAGGGCACAGCGGGCATTTTTTCTGAATTGCAGGAAGTTCTTAATTCGGTCAGAGCACAGTATAGTATCAACAATACGTTTTCTGAAGGAAAAAGCATAGCTATGGATGTAATATCGCAGATTAATTCCCTTCAAAGAAACATTAGCGGTATACAGAAATTGATTTTATATAAATGGGGCGGTGATTTGCATGGATGAGTATAGTTATACAGGACCTACAGAGGAAATGGAAATAATAGAAAAAAATATTGAAGAGCTTACGCAGTATATAGAAGGAGATCCACAATTAGATGACGTAAAAGAAAAACTTGGAAAAAAATATCCTCTGCTTGAAGAGGATAAGTCGTCTAAAATCGAAGCGCTATCTAAGGATCCTTTCCTTCTTGCAAAAATAGAAAGAGGTGAGAAACTTAACCTTTTACTCCTACCTGAGCTTCTCCCCAGAAAGCCCAGGAATAGAAAAATAGAATATAACTTTATACAAATGGAACTGGCAAAAAATTTAGAATCTGAGAATTTTTCGTTTAACTTTACTTGGAAGCCTGGTCCAGAGCAAATTAATTTTTATCTTGCTGTTCCAGCAAGGGACGCAGAATCGAATCTAATCCAGGATATACTGCAAGAGAGTAAGAACGCCATAATTAATTCTATGCCTAAGGCCCAAGCCTCGGTTTTTGGTGGTGCACACCCAATAAGCGTAGCTTTTTCTGTCTATGGTAAAATATCTCCTCATGTAATTTGGGAGTTCACATGGGATCTAACGCCCTCTAAAGCATGTAATATATATGAACATAATTTTGGAGACCTTTATCTGTCGGAGGAAATACCGCTAGTTGGTAATGAAGAATTTGTAGGTTTTATTTTATTAGGATGTGATGAAGGGATTCAGAAGACATTGGATGATGAGAAGAACATTAAACAGGTGAGAAAAAAGTTGGAAAGGGTTGAAGGTCAAATTAAAAAAAGCGGATTTGAAATATATCGTATCATGAATGAAATCGAAAGTATACCTTTCTATTTTAATGAGCTACTAAATATGGGACTGATTAATTATAAAAGTGGGCAAGTAAAAACAATTGATAGAATTGTGCGAGATGTGTCAGAAATAACTGGCGAACAAGTGATTCGCGATGGAAAATTTAAAAACAAAAAACAAATAGTTGATAGTCTGTTCAGGAGTTTTGCGTGGAGAATCAATAATATGGACTATAACATATTTAAGGAATATAAGGCTGTTGAAGGAGTTTCTACCTTAATCTCCGACTACAGAATCACTCGTAAAGAAATGACAAAAAAGAAGTTATGGGGGTGATTGTATGGGCGAGTGCAATATCCTATTTGACAATATACTTTTACGTTCAAAAGTTGATTGTTCCAAAACATTACAAACGGAAAAAGCATTACAGATAGGGTTAAAAGAAGAAATTAGCCAAGTATTTAGAGGATTTGGATGGGATGTATATTTTTGGATGATAAAAGAGTCATCCCTCTACTGGTATTTTAACGGGAACGCCAATAGTATCATGGAACATAGTAAAAAAAAAGCTGAAGAAATTATAATCAATAATGAGTTTAGAGGTATATCTGAAAAAAGACAAACCGTAGGTGTTAAAACCGAAAATTACCCATTTGGCGTGCCTTATGAGATATTGGAAAGTATTCTCAATGGCTCCAGTGTTCTATTCCTTAATGCTATAAAAAGCGTTATCAACAAATCGAAAGGAACAAGTTTGACAAATTTTATGCCCTGGCTATGGTTAAAAGGCATCTCTATCTATATTATCACTTCACCGGCATTAACGAACGATATTAAAAAAGTGGTGTATAAAAAATTCAAAAAAGAATTACATTATATCGATAAATATGACAAGAAATATAATTCAAATATGAAAAAACGGTTTATAATTAGTAAATCTGATGATATTGCTATTATCGAGATAAAATTAAGATTTCCAGATGGAGAAGCTTATTTGCTGACAATGAGTGAATCTTATGATAACATATCCCAATATTATGATCAATATAAAGGAATAACCAAAATATTTAATAAAATGCTTAAATTTGTATGGGTGGGTGAATACATGCCGGCATTTAGTTATTTAGCCAAAGAAGAAAAAAAAGCAACGCTTGACGAAAATAAACGAAGAAAAATTGCAGACCTTCAATTGTCTCTTGAAAAGTTCGTAAAATACAAACAACTAAAAGAGCGTTCGAATTTGTTTATGTTTAGTTGGGACAATGTCCCAGGAAATGACAGCAAGAGACTCCTAAGGTCCCTCATGGATGATCTCAATATTGGCTGGGCGGAAAATGCCAAAATCTCCAAACTCGATGATGGCAAAATCATCCACATCTCTAAGAATAAAAACTCGGCCGAAATAATGATCGATGTGAAGAAGAAAAAAGCATCCCTAAAAATCCGTGGCGGCAGAACCTACATCCTAAAAGTTAAAAATGAGAACGGCAAG
>JAGMEL010000038.1 GCA_023128195.1 Caldifarciminota bacterium
AGAATCCGTTGTTTGAAGAATTAAAAAGATATAAACGAATCGATTTTAAAAAAAGAATTGGGTTCATGCCGGGCTCACGCAGTAGTGAGATTAAAAGGAATTTGCCAGTAATGATTGAAATAATGAGAAAAATGGGGCTGAAAAAGCATGATATAGAATTCACTCTGATTTTGCATTCCAGCATTTATAGAGTAGGGCGTTTACGCCCGTTGTTTACAAGCCTACATCTCGCCTCGAGGCTCGATACCGAGGGGAAGGCTCTACTCCAAAATAAAATAAGCATTATTACGAAAGAGCGCTATCAGGCAATGAAAAATTGTGATTTGCTTATTGTGTGCTCAGGTACGGCATCACTTGAAGCAGCAATAATGGATATACCACAGATCTTTTTTAATCGCCCTTCATTTTTTGACTATTATTTCGCTAAGAGATTATTAAAGATTGAGGAATACAATTTAGCAAATTTATATTTTAATAAAAAGATAGTGCCGAGTTTTGTGTCATTTGATACTAATTATATTTTGCAAAATTTGAATGGCTTAATAGATAAATATATTTCCTGAACAAGATAAATTTTCGACTCACCCGTACTTATTTTCTTTTCCTATTACACCCTATCTTTTTTATTCTCTAATGAGAATCATCTTCTTTACTTCGCTGAAATTTTCTGTGTCAAGACGATAGAAATAAACACCCGCTCCCACATAATTACCAAAATTATCTCGTCCATCCCAGATGATTTGGTCGGATTGTACGATAGTTGGATTGTTAAATTGTCTCACTAATCTACCACTTACATCATAGATATTCAGGTTGGCCTTACCGCTATCAGTAAGCTGATATCTGATTTCTGTTATGTGCCTGAATGGATTAGGATAATTCTGGAATAAGTGTATTGCGTCATGCGTAAGGCGTCCAGTAGTTTCTTCAATACCGGTAAATTCCTGAAACTTACCCCAGATGCGCATTGTATTTGCTGGACGGGCTCCTAAACTATCAATAAATCCGGTATAGGTGATAAGATATTTGTTTGAACCCTTTGCCAGGGCAGGTTCGATCTGAAGATTCGGTTGATCAGAAACAATAAATTCTTCTAATACCGTACCTGAAGGACTTAAATAACAACCATAAATATCTGTATAATTTCCATTACGCCAGTCTTCCCAGATAACACAATAATTTTGGCCATCGAATCCAATGCTGGGTTTATATTGACCAGATGGTGCCGTACATATCGGAATACCCACTGGATCTAAGACCACACCCGCTGGTGTTACACGAGCACCATAGATATCGGCATAGCCATTTCTATTATCCTGCCAAACCACAAAATAGTTTGTTCCATCAAAGGTGACTGATGGATACCATTGTCGATATGAACCCGCAGCAATGGATATAGGTATTGTATCAACAAGCACCCCGGTAGAACTAATACGTGCACCATAAATATCAAAAGTAGTCTCATGTGTGCCATGATACCAAACTACAAAATAGGATGAATCATCAAACGCGGCTGATGGCCCGAGGTCATAAACCCCACCATGTGAAATGACGATCCCATTGGTATCTAAAACTACACCTGAGGTATCGATCCGCATACAATAAATATAAGAACCATAAGGCCAGGCCACAAAAGTAACAAAATAATTAGTTTCATCGAAAACTATTGCTGGATCATCACAACGGTTAGGGGAAATGGAAAAGATGGTCACGGTGTCGAAAACTGTGCCAGCAGTATTAATGCGTGCACCTTTAATATCGATATTGCTGCCAGCCAACAAATAATGTGTGCCATCAAAGGCGATTGCCGGATCTTTTCCCTTCATCAGATTAATACACGCGGGGTCTAAAATCGTGCCGAAGGTATCAACACGGGCGCCATATATATATGAATTTGCAGTGTCGCGGGAGTCGGTCCAAACAGTAAAATAATTTGTGCCATCAAAAGATGATGAAGAAGCACGTCCGGGGTATGCAGACATAGACAAAAGAATTGCTGCAGTATCTATGACAACCCCGGATGTTTCAACACGTGTCCCATAAACCTCATCCTTACTCAATTGGCCACTAAACCATGCAATGAAATAGTTAGTGCCATCAAAGGCTACTGAAGGTGAAGAGCTTTCATAGCTGGTATCTTGAGCTACCACTATAGGTATAGAATCTAAAAGTACACCTGAAGTATCTACACGAGCACAGTAAGTAGTTGCATAATCTGACCAGGTGACAAGGTAATTTGTACCATCAAAGGCAATTGATGGATGATGCTCGGATCCAGGAAGCGTTGATATTGCGATACCATTGGTATCCAATACAACCCCAGTAGTATCCACACGGGCACCATAAATATCGGCATAATTGGAAAAAGGAGAATCTACCCAGACGACAAAATAGTTTGTGCCACCAAAAGTGACTGCAGCATAGGACTGATCACCAGGCGCAGTACATATTGCGATTGCCATAGTATCTAATACATTACCAGCAGTATCTACCCGAGCGCCATAAATGTCTTCCCATGTTCCCCAAACAACAAAGTAATTGGTGCCGTCAGAAGCGACCGATACAGATAGACATTCTTCCGAGGTTGATATTAAGATACTATTAGGATCTAAAATTGTTCCAGCCGTACTCACACGGCAGCCATAAATACCATATGGAGTACGCTGATCATACCATGCTACAAAAAAATTGGTACCATCAAAAGCAGTTGCAGGTGCACTTTCCAGAGCATAGTTTCCCGAAATAATAAAACCATCAGGGTCCAGCACGATGCCGTTTATATCAACACGTGCGCCATAAATGTCTCCTCCAGGACCTTGGCGAAAGTCAGCCCAGCTGACAAGATATACTCCATTTCCATAGGCAATGCCCGGGTTGTATATAGGAGCAGCACTAGGAATTACAGTGTATACATAATATGATATTGATATTCCTGCTGAATCTAATACAACCCCTTCGGGGCTTACACGACAGCCGTAGATGTTCCACCATCCATTATAGTCGCTGTGATAAAGCATTCCGTTGCGCAAGTCAAACCATGCAACGAAATAATTTGTACCATCAAAGGTAACTGATGGATGACTTTGACCAGAAGGCGCTGGCATATAGATTAGATTGGTATCAAGCAAAAATTCATTGTTTTGTGCTAATAATAAGGGGCCGATTAATATAGTAACACAAGTAAAAATACTAATTATTTTCATAATTTTATTTTCCTCTGACTGATTATTGCAGAACTAAAGCTCGGCATTCTTTTTTATTATGAAAGGCAATCCGCAACATAACTAATTATTTTATGAGAAGGAATTTCTTCGATATCTTCTCACTGCCTTGTCTGAGTACAATAAAATAGACACCATTTGATAAATTCCCGGTATCTATTTTCTCTTCATAATAGCCAGGTGGAAGTATACCGCTTTTCACTGTTTTTACCTGTGAACCAGTAATGTCATATATTGTAAAATCAACTTGATTCTCTTCTGCAATGCCAAACTTGATCCTAACCGCATCCTTAATAATAAATGTCGGCATTTGAACAATGCATAGATGGTCAGGTGCAATATCATCTGAATCCAGTGTTTGTCCTCCACCTGGGTAATCCAATACCCGGCAGGTTGTCTGGGAAGGAAGATATTGCGTATAAGATTCCCCATCATTATGGAATCTCGTAACAGTAACTTTAAATATTCCAGTTGTTCGCGGAGTGATAAAGAAAGTGGCGCGTCCATCATCATCAGTTTTTTTTATTGCATAAATATCACCTGGTTTATGTAAGCAGACCTTGGCATAAGCCACTGGCTCATTACTACCTTCACCATCTTCCACTTGTACCACAAACTGTGTTTGCTGACCGACCGGTATGCGACTCGGATAAGACACAATGAAATTCCCCGGCACATTTGTCCAGGCAGGAGTCGTAGGTGAACCAAAAAGATTGGTCGCATAACACACCCATCTATGGTATCCAGACCCCCACGACATTTGTGTTTTTGCTTCTGCCAAACTAAATCCAATCATAGAGAAACTTGCGCCCGGATATTCTAAGGTAAAGAGTGATTCATAATATTCTTTTTGTAGAGTATGTGATGATGGATATAAACTGTATCTTGTATGTTCAATAGAAGCACAGGCACCGACCGGGATGTCAGTTTCGTAATTTCGATAGCGAGTAGTAAAAGACTCTGCCACGCATGGGAGATTAGGGTCATCAAAAAAACCAGTATTACAACTGACAGCATAGTGTATATAATATTTATTGTCGTTTATTGACCAATTTAACCCTGCATCTGGGTTATCTGGCGATGGTTGCCTTTCCCAATACGTTTGAATCCAATGGTCATCGTATCCTGTCGGAAAACAAAGGATAGTGTCATGGGTTTGAGCGTTTGTAAAACCGTAGCCATGATTGAATAAGTTGAATGCATCGAAAGCTGTAGGGTTTGTATCTATAATATGGGTAAAATGGGCAGGAAATTCATATATAGCATTACCCATAAACCATGTGGATTGATGAATCCATACCACAGTATCAAGAGAATTTATATTTGCTGGAGACCTTTCATAAACCAATGCCTTTTCAACCCAATTTTGTACTTCCTGAACATTACGACATAATACTCTTCCTACATAGACCTCTGGGAATTGGTCGACATCGTCGTTCATTTCACCCCATGTATCATCGCCATCAGCATTCCAGTTGCCATCAAGTGCACAAAAATAATGGTCGCACGGAATAGTATCGTAGTGCGGAGAGTGTGGGGGATATGGAAGAATATCAACACAAAAACACCTTCTTGTTGGTAATTGAGGTGGAATTGGAGGGTTGAATCTACAATCCATACCACCCAGAATAAAATATGTGCCGCCGCCGTGTTCATAACAATATTTGATGTAATTTCGAATTCTCTCAGCCTCATCTACGCCTGTAAAGTAAGCATAGATTAATGCAGGCGAGATTATATGAGCGCGAATACCCTGGTCTGTTAACCAATCTGCGTATGGCTGAAACGCATCAGCAAACATTGGGTCAGCAATAATTATTGCAGGTCCCATCGGGAATGGGGCGAGTTGTCCTAATTGATTTACTTCAACTATAGATGGTTTTTGATAATATGCTGGTATTTCATAATCATTTTCAACTGTCTGTTTGAGCATTGCATCATAAACCGTCTGTTCATATTCCCCTCTGATATGTGGCCGCACCTCTGGTATTGTATTTGGGCTAAAGATAAACTCAAAATTGATGTTAGTTACAATAAACAAACGCTGTGATGCAGGACGATATTGAATAGGATGTACAACAACCGTTACAATCCTTGCCCCGTCCATTACACCTTCACTGGCAATTCTGATAAAGTCGGTAGGGTAAATATTATCGGAATTGTAAATCAATGTATCAGGTGGGACCCAGGGTACAGTTTCACCTGATACAACTGGCGGTTGTATTGGATAGACAAGAAATTGACCAGCGATTTCTGAAATATTACTTTGTAGGATAATCAACGATTCAATCTTGGCATCGGGTGGGATAATGTAATTAAGGTAGATTGATGGTAATTCTGGAGTTCCTGGCTCACTAATAAAGGTAAACCCTCGTGCCCTTATCCGGTCAAAACCATTCTCTTCAATAAACGAGAATTGTGAGAGGGGATAATCAACCGTATACCCCCCCCTTAGTACAGTGACCGGAATATATATCAACAGTGCAATCTTTATTATTCTCATCATTAAACCCTCCTTTCGCGTTCAATCTGCGGATTGCCTTTTAATATATAATGATATTGCAAATTTGCAAATTGTCAAGGGTAATCTGCAAACGTTGCAAATCGCTTTGGACATTTGTGATTGACGAAACGGAAAATTTCGTGTATAATAAATTATGGAAATAGCAAATTTAGTTACCAGTCCATTTGGTATTGGTGAAAAATTGATTCTTGAATTGTTGAACAGGGGCGAGTCGGTATATACAATCTTTCCTTCACCCAAGGATGTGCCTATGTCTTTTTTGGGTAAGATAAACCTCAAGTATGGATTTATAAAATTTGACCGTGATGTGAATCTCGAAAAAGTGCTCCCCAAAAAAGTAAAAAATGTATTCCATCTTCACGAAATCTACACAGGTACATTCACAAAGATATTCAAATCGAATCCAGGCGCTACTTTGCTACTATTAGATTGGGCACGAAGAAATAGTGTTTCAAGGTTTATTTATTTGTCCAGCGGTGAAGTTTATGGTCATGGCAAAAACCTGGATGAGAAATGTGCGTATAATCCACGCAGTTTTTATGCGACAACAAAGTTTGAAGCCGAGATACTTTTCAGATACTATTATAAATCTCTTGAAATAAATACTGTAAGAATATTCTTTCCTTTTGGTAAAAACTTGAACCAGGGATATATCTCGAATTTACATCAATCAATAAAATCTGGTGATAATATAGAAACAGAATATAGTGTAATCAGCCCAACATTTATTAATGATACTATTGAACCCTTGATAAAGATTCGCGAAATTAAGGGTAATCAAATCTTTAACATTTGTGGTAGCCCTGTTAAGGTCGAGGTTCTTATTGATGAAGTCAAGAAGATCTGCGGTAACCTACCAAAAAGAGTGAGTGTGGGTAAAACAGAGCTTTCTGGAGATAGTTCAAAGGCAAGAGAAATACTGGGATATAGGGAAACACCTTTTCAAGAGGCATTGAAAAAATCTTTTCAAAATAATTGAAGATTCTCCATTTAACAATCGAAAATATTCAGGATGTGCCAGGATTATTGAGCCGAAGCCATAGATTTTTTGGCGATGAAGGAGTTCTGGCAACCATGACACCATCAACGCTGGGATTTCCTAATGGAATCATGTTGAATTACCCGTTGTTAAATTCGAATTTAATTAGAAAATTTAGAAAGATAACTGGACGGGAGAATGTGAACGTACTTGAACACGAGCTGAAGTTGCAAATAAAGGGAGCAAATACAGCACAGCGGGTGCTTTTTAAATCAAGGGATTTAATTTGGTTATACAGATTGCACACGACATGGAATCGTTATAGCCTCGGTGATTTTGACATCTTCCATTTTGACGGAGATGTACCATTTATCTATGGTGATAGGATTCTAAAGAAATTAAAGCATAAGCACATTGTAACACATTTTTTTGGCAGCGAATTAAGAAAGTGGGGTATGAATCCATTTTTAAAAGAATATGCAAATCTAAGAATAACATCAGAATTGGATCATACAAAGATAGACCCGTCTTTATTCTTTGTACCGATACCATTTGAGGCAGACATGTTTTCCCCGCGTCGGCACGAGAATAAGATATTAAGGGTTGGCCATTCACCCACACGCAGAACAGCAAAGGGAACAGCAGATATAGTTCTAGCTATCAATAAATTAAAAAAGAAAATAAAATTCGAATTTCTGTTGATCGAAGGTGTTTCAAACAAAAAATGTATGGAGCTTAAGGCGACATGTGATATTGGTATTGACAATATTGGTAGTTATGCAGGAACTGGCTATGGTAGAAGCGGTCTGGAATTCCTGGCTTTAGGTAGTCCTACAATAGTAGAAATTCTGGATGACTACGAATACCTTTTGCCTAGCCATCCTTTTGTTAAGGCGACTAAAAAGGATTTTGAAGATGTTTTGTATAATCTTTTAATTGATGCTGAGCTGAGAAGGAAAAAGCGTGAACAGGGAATTAAATGGGTAAGGGATTTTTGTAGTCCCAGGCGTATTATGAGTAAAATATATGGGGAATATAAAAGACTTGGTTGGAAATAAAGGGGACAGGCTACTTTTTAATTATATATATTATAATAGAATCAATAGTTAGAGAAAAAATTTTTATAAAAAGTAGCCTGTCCCCTTTAATCGCTTAAATCATACAAATAGGCAGATGCCCCTGATGTTTTGAATTCATCGAGTTGAGTACCCAGGATATTTAGATATGAAACAAATAGTTTCTCTTCATCCATGCCATGGCTGACAGCAATATGTGAAAAGAGAATCCAAACCCTTTTATTTCCTTCTAGTTTTTGCAAATCTTCGTAGTATTTACTCGGGTTTTCCCGGGATTCGATGCCAATAATATAATCGCCAGTATAATCGAATCTACATGAATAATATTGAAAGGGGGACAATGATGCGTAATATACATATATTATATCTCCTTGTTTATGATGTTCATTAAGATGATTCATTACTGTATGTAATTCCTCTGGAGCGCGCGGTTTTATTAAGCGGTATCCGGCAAGTATCACAGGTTGGATCAAAAGAATACAGACTAATGCAAGGCTAAGGAAAAGTGAATTCTGAGCCATTTTTCTTTGTATATAACCTATACCTTCAGCAATGATAAGAACCATGAATGGAGTGATGAAGAGTATAAGTCTTCCTTCAAAAGGATATTTATGCAAACCTGAGGCAAACAGTGTTAATATTATGGGTAATATCAGAATCAATAATATTTTTCTTTTTTTGTAGAACATAATAATACAACCAACAAAAAATGATAAGGCTGCTAAAAATAATTCATATATAGATAGTCCAACCGGGAATTTAAAGGAACGTAAAAAGACGTAACCAAACCACTTTATGTCAGCGAGTGTAGTAGGAGGAAACGGCATAAAGCTGCGCTGCCAGAAATCCGATAGGTTTTTGTTTGCACTAACTGATTGGAGCGAAACGAAATAGTTGATAGTGATACTCGTTGTTGCTATTATGCCGGCAATACATAGCCACATAAAGAGGTTCCAGTCTTTTCTGCGAATTATAGTGAATAGTAAAACTATTGCTGCAGCATAAAAGGTAAATAGGGCAGGATGCGAAAACCAGAATGAGCATCCGCCGACAAATCCAAATAATAGTAGATATTTTGCTTTAAAATTTTTGTCCATAATAGTGAAAGTAATTAATACGAGTAATAGAGTTAAAGCAACATCACTTGAGTACTGTTTGACTTCTGAGGCAAAATAAATTAAATGGTCACCAACCGCAAAAAGAATAAGGGCAATAGGAATTGCCTTGTTGTTTATTGTTTTTTTTGCGATTTCAAAAAATAAAAATAAAGAGATTACACCGGCAATCAATGGAAAAAAACGCAGGGCATACTCATTAGAACCTAAGATATTTGTTGCAAATCTCTGCAGGATTAAGAACCCAACAGGCGCTGCCTGTACATAATCTAATGGTTTAAGTAGTTCTGAATATGATCGCTGTACTATATTTAGTGCCAGTGCAGCCTCACCTTCAGTTAGCGAGCGGTTATAGATAAACTGGGCAACCCTTAATATAATACCTATACCAATTATTATCCAATTTAATTTTTTTGAAGAAAATAAGGAAATCTTCGAGATTCTTTTTTCCAGGTTTCTTAAGCTATTATCATTATTTTCCATTAGTTTCATTATATTAGACAAAACCCTTAAGTCAACCCCAAATTACTGATGTTGCTGACATAACAAAAATCGGGGTCTTGACATCTGGGGATTTTTCATTATAATTATATTAGGAAAAAGAGAAGGTATAATGACCTTATAGAGGTTTTGGGTTTCTGTATGGTGGTTATACCTTTTTGTATTTAAAATTTGCTATTGAAGAATAGCTTTAAATGAAGGAGGAAGGTTTCATGCATAGAACAAGATTATCTATTGACATACATAAAATTCCTAATAAGATATATTTTAAGCTAATAAATCTTAATAGTGAGGTTATTGCGGGCTAAGTTGCCTTGAGGGAGTAATCATCTGTCTCTCAAGGCGTAATTGTGGAAGGGCATATATGTAGGGGTTTGCTTCCACTGCACGTTATAATAAAAACTTAGCATAATGGGAATTGTGGATTCTGTTGATAAACACAATTTTCTAATTTAGCAGTGAGTTTGACAAATTATAGATTGTCATTTAGCTGAAATTGGAAATAATTATGTGTGCACAAAACATTAGAAGGAAGCCAGGGTCAGAGACAAGCAAAAAGCAACCTGGCATGAAATCCAAGAGCTTTGAGATGATATTATTGGCTCTTGTAATGACGTTATTATTTATAGGTTGTCAGCACACAATAAGCGACGATGTTCTGTCAGAAATTGAAGATACAGCAGAAGAGTGGAATATTCCGCCCCAATATATTGGTGCTGTACCAGATAGTGCCGTTTATTATTATTTTATTAAAGAATACAACAGCGGTCAAGAATCGTCAGATTCAACAATTGATACACTTGCAGAAATAATTGAGATATGTACAATTGATGGTTGTGTAAAGACACCTGTTGGTTTCACTGCAATTACATTAGGTGAACTGCATGCCAAAGGGTATTTCTCATGTTCCGAAGCAGAGGCCAGAGCAGCAGAAAATGGGGATATATCTGTATATGAATCTGATGGATATTATAAGTCATCCTGGATACATAGATCTTATCACTACGGCACATATTTTAAAAAAGTTTATTGCGGATCAAAAACATCTCGCAGCTGGTGGATGCCGGGTCCCTATTATCTTAGCACGGAAACCAGATTAAGTGTCATTAATTGGCAATTAGTGAATTACTATCCTCATAGTGGATTCTGGGGATACCATTGGGGATGGGCAAAATCACATGTATACGTTGCTATGTATCCTGCAACTGCTTATTTTGGTTGGAGACAAGACGGAAATCACAAATGGAATGGTGGTCCAGGTTAAGTGTCTAGTACCCTTACGCGATGGTGGTAGAGTGCTTTTGAATTGGAGGCAGTTTACTAAAACTGCCTCCAATTATTCATTCTAAAGGAGGCAAAAATGAAAAAAATTGCATTACCAATTGGAATTTTAATCTTTTTTTCTATGAGTTATCCTCAACCAAAGATAGAATTTGGTATTAAGACAACTCGATTCATGATGGA
>JAGMEL010000380.1 GCA_023128195.1 Caldifarciminota bacterium
CAGCTTCACCGACCACTTCCATATCGGACTGACTCTCAATCAGGAGCCGCAGGCCATCTCGTAAAATAGCGTGGTCATCCACCAATAAAACTTTTATACTCATATCAAGTCCCCAAAGAAAATTAACCCTCACTTTTCAAAGGCGCTTCCAATGTAATCCTGCTGCCGTGTCCTGGCTGCGAGTCTATTTTAACACTTCCACCAATATAGTCCAGTCGCTGGCAAATATTAAAAAGTCCGAAGCCCTGTGACTTAGCCACGTTACTTTCGGTATAGGCAAAACCCACGCCGTCATCCTCAACACTGATTTGTATTTTATCACCTTTCTTTCTTATAGTAACTTTAACATGCGAAGCCCGCGAGTGCTTGACAACGTTAATCAGCAGTTCTTTTACGGCCTGGAATACCAAAACACAGATGTCTTCTTCTAAAGGTTTGGGCTGTTTGTCGTCTTCAAAAACGCATTTAAGACCATGTTTTTCCTGAAGTTGGGTCGTGAGCCACTGCCGAACTGCGGCTTCCAGACCCAGGTCATACAAAACAGGAGAGCTCAAATCAAATGTCAAGGTTCGTGTATTCTGAATTATCTGGTCAATTTGGTTGTAGATTTCGTCTATGGATTTATCGGATACTCCCTTTTTACGCATGTCTGCTAACTTAATCTTGAATAAAACGAGATTCTGACAAACATCATCATGCAGCCCGGAGGCAATACGGTGCCTTTGGCGTTCCTCGGCCAGAGACAGCTCCGAAGCTAAAGACCGCAGCTTCTGTTGATGAGCAACAAGATTTTTTCTCGCCTTGGTGGTCTGCTCGCTTAACAAAGCGACTACCGACCCGATAACTACAAACATAGAAGCTCGAAGGTACTCATCGATACCACCGGCATCTGACTTGAGGAAATTAATGCTTAAAATCAGCAGGCCGGCCAAGAGTACAGCCACAAGCAAACCTTTTCTTTTCCACCAAATTGAAGCTAAAACAATCGGAATATAGAACAAATGTGTGAAAATAATGCTGGTTTTAAGCACCACGTGACAATAGTAGGTGATAAAGCAAGCGCCTGCCAAAAGGACGGCCATTGCAGCAATTTTATATTTTTCTACCGACGTTTTAATTTTGCTTCTCCTAAATTTGCGACAGAAATACTACCTGCTTAAAAATCTACGATTTAGCCCCACCTTTTTGGACGTATGGCGGGCGTTCAATCCTACGATAGATGATAGCAAAACATGTGCCAAAATCTGTAGAAATCGCAAGTGTTGCACGTACAAAGAGTTATAAAAGCTCGTGAAGGAGCCGACCTACGTAGATAGGGGAAAATCTCCTAATATCAGGTAGAAAATGGCATTGCTATGTTTTGGTCTGAACTCGCTGAGAATAGGCGATACGAACGGCTTGTGCTCACATCCAGCCGGTATGTTATCGCTCCGGTTCCGCATTACGGTAAAGGAATCGAACAAAAACAACTCGCTCGTATTTAACAAGGCATAAGGAGATTTGATTCATTTTATCTGTCGAG
>JAGMEL010000381.1 GCA_023128195.1 Caldifarciminota bacterium
CTTCGTATGGAAATGAGTGTTTCACTAATAAGTCATTTAGTCATTAGTCATTGAGTCATTGAATTCTTCAGTGCAGCGTGCCTTCAGTCCGCCATAGGCGGACGTGTCTTCAATGAAATGTGTCTTCAGCGCAGCGTGCCTTCAGCCGAAGGCGTATTATCCTCCGCCTTTCAGCACTCTGAGTCTTGCCTCAGTCCGTTTCTTGTAGTCTTTTGCGCCTTTGTGATTCGGATCATAAGCAATGATCTGTTTAAATATCTCTAATGCCTCACTATATTTTTCAGCTGTAAAATTAGAAACACCCTTTTTATATAAAGCCTGAATTTGCGCTTTTGTTACAGCCGGTTTTTTTGGTTTAGCAGGTTTCTTTGGCTTGGTTGGTTTTTTCGCTGCGGCAATTTGTTTTTGCAAACTGGCTATCCCTGCTTTTGCGTCTGTATTATTCGGGTCAAGATCAAACACCTTTTGCCAGTATTCAATTGCCTTAGCCAGATCCTTTGCCCGTGTTCTTGACCTTGCTTCACTGGTGTAAACTGAAATCAATTCTGCACGCCTGGGCTCGATTATTACTAAATAGTCCTTTGCTTGTTGATGATCCGGGTTAAGGGAAAGAACCATATTAAATGAAGATTTTGCTTCGTTCAATTTACCTTGTGTATAATATACTTTTCCCTGGTCAAAATATTTTTTGATATTAGTTTGTTTTTGCCTTAGAGCCACTTCATATCTCAATGCCTCCTCAGTCTTTTTGAGATTGAAAATTAATTTGCTTTTAACACCGGGTTTGACTAAAATCTTGGCAATATAATCAACATAATTAGGTTTTATTACAGTGAGGGTATAATTACCCACAGGTAAACTTACCATGAATGTTCCGCCTTTTGCTTTATACCGTTTGTTTATTTCTTTAATCTCGACTATTGAATTGGGTAAAAGCTGTTTTGATGTATGATCCCTGACTATACATTCAATAGCACCGACCTTTGGTCCTTCAAGCATAAAACGGTTATTTGTTTCTAAACCGAGAGTAAATCTCGGAGACCACGGTTTGGGACTCCAGAAATGTTCAGCCTTGGTAATAGCAAATGTAGTAGTAAAGTATTTATGATGATATTTTATACCGGCATTACCATCCCTGCCATCGATTTCAGCAATCAATTCAAGACCAAATGGAAATCTTATTGAACCTCCAAAAAATAGACCGAATGCCCACCCAGAAATACTTGTTGTCGAATCTGTATAATCTTCACCCATAACAAACAAATCAGTATTGAATATGTGACTCCTTGGTCCGTAACCCACAAACCTACCTCTTCCAAGACCGATCACAAGATTGAAATATGAACCAAGAGACTTTTGCATTGCAATATAGGCGGATAATAATTCCGGAGGCCTATGATTAAATCGATTGTAATACTTTTCTTCAATAAAACCTACAGTATCTTTTATCCCAATCGTTGAAATATGCGGATTATATGTTATATTGTCTATACCGCAGAATAATGCCGGGTTATTACCTCTTTCTTCTTTTATCAAATACGAAACAGCCAATGCAAAGGCAGATGGTGTATACATTGATAAAGCTATTTCGCCCCTGCCGCCTAATCCATACCTAAGGGTCAGTGTAAAATCCTTTGGATCTGGATTGAGTAGAGGGTTATCAGGAAAGGGGTCTTCAGTTGAAAAAGGCATGGAAAACATTAAACCTCCACCAAACATGCCTGGTATGTCATATTGAGTAACTGTTGGGATGTCAATAAATCCTGTTGTATGACACATTTCCCCAATTAAGAAAAACGCAATAATAAACATAAACACCTCCTGGGTTAGTTAATTAGTTAACTGAAGATCAGTTAATTAGTTAATAAAAAACCAGTTAATTAAATACACCATTTTATTACATTTAAAAACTGCAATTTTCGTCTCTTATAGAGAAACTCGTAGAATTGCAATATATTTCTTAACTATAAAAAAGTATAGCTAAAATTTATTATATGTCAATAGGGAATATTACTCAAGAGCGCCTTGGCAGGCAATACGCCTTCGGCTGGAATTGAATATGAAACGGAGAATGGGAGAAACGGTGAAACGGAGACCTTTAAAGACAAGGGGCAAGGGATAAATGACAAATGACAAATATCAAATTACAAATGAATCCCGCTCATCTTAGATGGGCGTGGATGAATTTCAAATGCCTAATGACAAATTACAAAACATAAGAAAACACGCCTGCGCTGAGACGATAGATTCTTTCGTCCATCGTCTCTCGTTCTTTTTTCAAGTATCGAGTATCGAACATCTAGGATCGAGCATCGAGTATCGAGCATCCAGCCATTCTGTCCTAAAAATCGTGAATGAATAAAAGGTATCCTGCTGTCAATCCAACGCCGTTCCAGAACATATCCTTCCAGGAAAAATGCCCTTTCTTTTTCTTGTCATATATTTCTTTGCCAATGCCAATTAAGGCGGTTATAGAAATTGAGTAAATTTTCCCCAGTTTTTTATCCTTTTTTAAACGGCAAACATAGAAATGGTATGTAACCCCGGAAATCGCAGCACACGCTGAAAAGTGTAGAAACTTATCCTGGGAAAACCAGGGGTCATGAAGGGGTTTTATTTCAGGACTTATCTTTAATGAAACCTGCTCTTTTACTTTTACAGAATCCTTTAATGAATCAGCATCCTGGGCTGAAATAACAGATATTAATGTTAAAAAAATAGCGTAATACTTTAACATTTAAAATATTATAAGGACATTTATTCAATTGTCAAGCAAGGGTTATGGTTCACTAACGTGAACGG
>JAGMEL010000382.1 GCA_023128195.1 Caldifarciminota bacterium
ATTATTTGAGCCAGCTTTTTTACCCCGTACCGACCCGCCTATCTATAGAACATGACATTAACGTTTCAAGTTCGATCTTCCATCCATGGACGACTCTGCCAGCCATACTTATTATTTTTTCCCTAATAGGCTTAGGGCTGTCACAAATGAGGAAAAGACCGATTCTCAGTTTTGCCATCCTATTTTTTTTCCTCAACCATCTCATAGAATCTACAGTAATAGGCCTGGAACTCGCCTTTGAGCATCGTAATTATCTACCTTCGCTATTTTTGTTTCTTCCTGTTTCGATAGGTATAAAACACCTCTTAGACTATTATTATTCTAATAAAAAAGTCTCTATGTTTTATATTCTTGTCTCTTTTTTCATACTGCTAATTATAGGATTGGGTAGTGGAACTTACATTAGAAATATGGCATGGGCAACGGAAAAATCACTGTGGGAAGATGCCATACAAAAGGCAGCCGAATCGAGTCGCCCCCTTCATAACCTGGCATGGGGATATTACGAGAGAATAGGTCGTTACGATAAGGCAATGGAATTGTATAAAAAGGCCGGTAAGCTCAAAGTGCATAGCACATCTCTAAAATCGTTAATCTTGAATAATATGGCTACCATCTATTATATAAGTGGGGATTACAGAAAGGCTGCGGAACTATGGAGAAAGGCTGCTGATACTTATCCAAAGTATGAGGCAACTCAATATCGATTAGCTTTAGCGTTGACAAAATTGGGAGATTGGGAAAAGGCATTGGATCATTTAGATACAATTATTTCAAAATGCCCGGAGCACTGTGACTATCTCAATCTAAAGGGTCTTGTTTTATTGAAGCAAAAAAGACCTGAGGAAGCGCTTCCGTATCTCAGAAGTGCTTTGAGGTTGTCACCAAATAATAATAGGGTAATAGTAAGCATTGGGGTAGCTCTGAGTTTATTGGGTAAACACAACCGGGCTGAATGGTTCTTGAGCCGAGCAAACCGGATTTCCCCAACGGACATTGTGATATTTTTCTGCCTGATAGAAAATAGCTTAAGGGGAGGCGATATATCAGGCGCCAATCAATACTTGGAAAGATTGTTTGCTTCGGCTATCATTAAATCGATAAGAACCGAGTTGGAAGGGCTCTTAAATGACAATTCTTTAGTTCCTGTTTCACAAGAACTATTAGCCCCGGTGATCGCAGATAAACTTATGGAAAAATCCAACGAAATTGCCGAGCTTGGCTAGCGCACTAGTGACGATATGCGCCAGTCCCTTCGTAAGGGGTCACAGGAGAGTCGAAAATGAATGACAATATGTTTTCATGCACCAGAAATTGGGTGCCCTTCGCGCTCCTCTCCTTATTGATCCTCCTTGTTTATAGCAATACCTTCAATGCCTCATGGCATCTTGATGATTATCCAAACATAACCGGAAATTCTAAACTTCACATCAGAAATATAAGTCCTGCCTCCATTTATGAAACCTTTTTTGCACATCCAATTTTCAGTAAAAAATTGTACCGGCCAATTGCTTGCCTGACATTTGCCATCAACTGGTATTTTGGTAAAGATAATGTAATTGGCTACCACATTATCAGTAATACCATACACTTACTGACCGCATTCATTCTTTTTCTCACCATTCTGAATCTGTTCAGGTCACCTAATCTTAAGGATAAATACCAGGGGAGTGAATGTTTTATCGCCCTTTTGACTGCCACTCTATGGGCCATTAACCCCATTCAGACCCAGGCAGTGACATACATTGTACAGCGCATGGCCTCGATGGCCGCTATGTTCTATGTCCTCGGTATCTACTTCTATATAAAGGGGAGGATAAACAATTCTCGATTGATCTCGGTGTTTTCTTACATGGGGTGTTTTCTTAGCTTTGCATTTG